>JAACVA010000238.1:835-10379 GCA_009992615.1 Rhodobacterales bacterium | reverse complement strand
TCACCCGATGGTGCTGCGCATGGTGATGGATTCACTGCGCTATTGGGTCGAGGTGATGCATGTCGACGGGTTTCGATTTGATCTGTGTTCGACCCTGGGGCGCACCGATCAGGGGTTCGACCGGGGCGCGGCGTTTTTCGATGCGATCCGGCAAGATCCGGTGCTGACCGGCAAAAAGCTGATCGCGGAACCGTGGGACATCGGGCCGGGCGGCTATCAGCTGGGCGCCTTTCCACCGCCGTTCATGGAGTGGAACGACAAATACCGCGACACCGTGCGCCGGTTCTGGCGGATGGATCCGGGGATGGCGCCGGGGCTGGCCGATCGGCTTACCGGATCGGCATTGCAGTTCGATCATTCCGGCCGACCTGCCACCGCTTCGGTAAATCTGGTCACGGCCCATGATGGGTTTACGTTGCAAGATGTTGTTTCATTTGATGAAAAACACAACATTGCGAATGGTGAAGATGGCAAGGACGGCCATGGAGAGAACTTTTCCGACAATATGGGCGTCGAGGGCGCAACCCAGAAACTGGCGGTGATTGCTGTTCGCGCGCGGCGGCGGCGCAATCTGATGGCAACGCTGTTCCTGTCCCAGGGCACGCCGATGTTGTTGGCCGGTGACGAGGTGGGCCATTCGCAGAATGGCAACAACAACGCCTATTGTCAGGACAACGCCATCAGCTGGATCGACTGGGCCAACGCCGACACCGAATTTCACGCCTTTACCCGGCGGATGATCGCGTTTCGCAAACGCCACCCGATCCTGCGGCAGAAACTATTCTTGCATGCCCAGCAACGCGCGGTGGACGGCAAGCCCGATGTGTTCTGGTGGAGCGCGTCCGGCGCGCCGATTTCCGATGAACAATGGCAGGATCCGGCGTTGTGCTGTATCTGCGCCGAAATGCGCACAGCATCGCTCACGCCGTTCTATGATGCCACCGAAAACGCGGTGTTTGCGGTGTTCAACGCCGGCGACGCAGTGGTGGTGACATTGCCCGAACCGCCCAAGGGTCAGATCTGGGCGTGCAGGATCGACACGGCCGAGCCTGCGGCGCAAACCCGCTGTCTGACCCGCCATGAGGTGGCCGCGCACAGCGTCGCGGTGTTGGTGTTGGAGCCTGCGCGATGAATGACGCGCTGAGCCGGCTTGCGGCGCATCTTGGTGTCATGCCGCGTTATCAGGACCAGACCGATCGCTGGCACGTTACCACGCCGGAAACCCTGTCGGCCATCATCGCCGCAATGGGGTTTGATCCTGCCGCCGCCCAGGCGACGTTGGAACAGCTTGAGGCCGAGGCGGCGGCGCGGACGTTGCCGGAATGGCTGGTCGTTACGGCCGATCATCCGGGGCCGGTGGTGGACGGGGCCTGGGCGCTGTGCCTTGAGGATGGCAGCTGTCGCACAGGGCAAGGGGCCTTGCCGGTGCTGCCTCTGGGCATTCACCGGCTTGACGTGGCGGGGCAGGTGACCTGGCTGTTGGCCGCGCCCGATACATTGCCCGAACCGCCGCTGATCTGGGGGGTAACACTGCCGCTGTATGGTCTGCGCAGCGCGGTACAGGGCGGCGTCGGCAGCTACGCCGATCTGGGCGGCGTCGTGGCCGGGCTGGCCGGTTTGGGGGCGGGCTTTGTCGGGATCAACCCTATCCATGCCGGATTTCCCTGTGATTCCGCTGCGTTCAGCCCTTATGCCCCGACCAGCCGAAGGCGGTTTTCCACCCTGCACATCGACGCGGGCGCGAAGCCCGATGATCATGAGCCCTTGATCGGCTACGACCGCGTGGTGCCCGCGCAGGATGCAGCCCTGCGCGCCGAATTCGCCGCGTTTTGCGGTGATCCGCGGTTCGATGCCTATCTGGCCACCGAGGGTGCGGATTTGCAGCGGTTCGCCTTGCATCAGGCGCTGTCCGACCTGCACGGCGCCTATTGGCCCGACTGGCCCGCCGCCTTGCAAGACCCAGCCTCGCCCGAGGTGGCTGCCTTTGCCGTTGCAAAACCGGGCGCCGTGCGGTTTCACGCCTGGGCGCAATGGCGGGCGGAATTGCAATTGGCCGAGGTGCGCGATGCGGCGCGGGATCTGTCGCTGGGCCTGTATCTGGATCTGGCCGTGGGCACCCATCCGGCGGGGGCGGAAACCTGGGGCGATCCGGCGCTGTTTGCGCGCGGCTGTTCCCTGGGTGCGCCGCCCGATGCGTTTTCGCCCGATGGACAACGCTGGAACCTTGCGCCCTTGCGCCCACGCGTTCTGGCGCAGACTGGTTTTTCCGCCCTGGCCCGGATTTTGCGCGCCCAGTTGCGGTTTGCCCGGGTGTTGCGGATCGACCATATCCTGGGGTTCGAGCGGGCGTTCTGGGTGCCGGAAAATGCCCCGGGCGCCTATGTGCAGATGCCGAAAGCCGCGCTTCTGGCCGTGGCCCGGATCGAGGCGGCGCGCGTCGGGGCCGTGATCATCGGTGAGGATTTGGGAAACATTCCCAAAGGCTTGCATACCGATCTTGCAGCATCTGGCATTCTTGGGTGCAGGGTGGCGATGTTTGAGCAGGATTGGGATGCCGCCACCCCCACGTTCAAACCCGCCGCCGCCTATGATGCCCGCGTGCTGACGGCGTTCGCCAGCCACGATCTGCCCACCTGGCGGGGTTGGCGGCGCGGCACCGATATTGCATGGCGCGGGCGTTTGGGCAGCATCGATTGTGCCGCGCAAACCGCCGCTATGGATCACCGCATGGCCGAGGTGGCCGCATTTGAAACCACCATTGGCGGGCGCAATATCGGGCGGCTGAACGGGTTTCTGGCGGCAACGCCGTCGCGCCTGATCGCGCTGCAGGCCGAAGATCTGCTGGGCCTGATCGAACAACCAAATCTGCCGGGAACGGTGTATGATCACCCCAACTGGCGCCGCCGGTTGGGGGTGAGCGCCTCCGATCTGGCCCGCCATCCTGGGGTGGTTCAGGCCGCCCGGATCATGACAACCGCAGGAAGACGAGGACTAAAATGACCGTGACCACCGTGAAAACAGCCCCGATCGACGGCCAGGTGCCCGGCACCAGCGGCCTGCGCAAGAAGACCCACATTTTCATGCAGCCACATTATTTGGAGAACTTCATCCAGTCGATCTGGACCGCGATCGGCGGGGTGCGGGGCAAGACGTTGGTTCTGGGCGGCGACGGGCGCTATTTCAACGACCGTGCGGCGCAGGTGATCCTGCGCATGGCGGCGGCGGGAGGCGCGGCCAAGGTGATTGTCGGGCAGTCGGCGCTTTTGTCAACGCCGGCGGCCAGTCATCTGATAAGATTGTATAAGACAGACGGTGGCATCATCATGTCGGCCAGCCACAACCCCGGTGGCCCGGATGAGGATTTTGGCGTCAAGTTCAACATGCCCAACGGCGGCCCGGCCCCCGAACCCGTGACCGACCGGATGGTAGCGGCCGCGCAATCAATCAGTGAATACCACATCATCGAGGCACAGGATGTCGATCTGGCGCGCCTTGGCACCACAACCTTGGGTGCGATGCAGATCGAGGTGGTGGACCCGGTGGCAGACTATGCTGAATTGATGGAGAAATTGTTCGATTTCAAAGCGATCAAGGCACTACTCGACTCCGGCTTTACGCTGCGGTTTGATGCGATGCACGCCGTGACCGGCCCCTATGCGACGGCGATCCTGGAAGGCGCCCTCGGGGCGGCGCCCGGCAGCGTGGTGAACGCCGTGCCCAGCCCCGATTTCGGCGGCGGCCATCCCGACCCGAACCCGATCTGGGCCAAGGATCTGATGGATGTGATGATGGGCCCCGACGCCCCGGATTTCGGCGCGGCCAGTGACGGCGACGGCGACCGCAACATGATCGTCGGTCGCGGCTGCTATGTCGGCCCGTCCGACAGCTTGGCGGTGCTGGCCGCCAATGCCCATTTTGCGCCGGCCTATTCCGCCGGCCTGAAAGGCGTCGCCCGGTCGATGCCCACGTCCCGCGCTCTGGACCGGGTGGCGGCAAAGCGCGGGCTGGAGTGTTATGAAACACCAACAGGTTGGAAGTTTTTTGGCAACCTGCTGGACGATGGCCGCATCACCCTGTGTGGCGAAGAATCGGCGGGCACCGGCAGCGATCATGTGCGCGAAAAAGATGGTCTTTGGGCGGTGTTGCTGTGGCTGAACATTCTGGCCAGGACCGGCAAATCCGTGGCGCAGATGATGACCGACCATTGGGCCGAATTCGGCCGCAACTTCTATTCGCGCCACGATTACGAGGCGGTCGATGGCGCGCGGGCGAAAGAGATGCTCGACCGGTTGCGCGGCAGGCTGGCGACGTTGCCAGGCACTGATATTCTGGGTGCGGTTGTCGACTCCGCCGATGAATTTGCCTATGACGATCCGGTAGATGGATCACGCAGCACGGGGCAGGGCCTGCGTGTGACGTTCCAGGGGGGCGGGCGCATCGTCTATCGCCTGTCGGGCACCGGCACCGTAGGGGCCACCCTGCGGGTTTATATCGAAGATGTGTCCGACGATCCGGCGACGTTTACCAAGGATACACAACTTGCCCTTAATGACATGATCGACCGGGCCGAGACCCTGGCAGGTATCGCCGAGTTTACTGGCCGCACGGCCCCCGATGTGCGCACCTGAGGGGCAGGCTGAGGATATGAGATGAAAAAACTGAAGGAACTGATTCGCTTTTCGACATTCGCGGCATCAATTCTGTTGTTCCTGTTGTCATTTCTCTGGCTGTCCTATTCGCCCTGGGGGTGGGTTGGCATTGTTATCTTTGGTGTCGCCGCCCTGTCGGGCGTGCATGATCTGTTTCAAGATCACCACGCAGTGCTGCGCAACTATCCGGTTCTGGGGCGCATCCGATATTTTTTTGAGCAGATCCGCCCTGAAATCCGGCAATACCTGATCGAAGGCGACAATGAAGAAGAGCCGTTTTCCCGTGAAGAGCGCAGCATCGTCTATCAGCGCGCCAAGGATGAGGTTGCCTCGCGCCCGTTCGGAACGAAACAAAACGTCTATGAGCCCGGTTACCAGTGGCTGACCCATTCGGTGAATCCGGTGCATATCGCCAACCCGGACATCCGCGTGCGGATCGGCGGCCCTGATTGCACACAGCCCTATGATGCCTCAATCTACAACATTTCTGCGATGTCCTTTGGCGCGCTGTCGGCCAATGCCATTTCGGCGTTGAATCGTGGGGCCAAGGCGGGCGGTTTTGCGCATGACACCGGCGAAGGCGGCATTTCCCGGTATCACCGGGACGGTGGCGGTGACCTGATTTGGGAAATCGGATCGGGCTATTTCGGGTGCCGCCACGAAGATGGGTCATTCAACCCAGAGATGTTTGCCCGGAACGCGGCCGACGATCAGGTGAAGATGATCGAAATCAAGCTGTCACAGGGGGCCAAGCCGGGCCATGGCGGCATTCTGCCCGGGCGCAAGGTCACCGCAGAAATTGCCGCAGCGCGCGGCGTGCAGGTGGGGCAGGATTGTATCTCGCCTGCTGGGCATTCGGCGTTTTCCACCCCTCTGGGTCTGTGCCATTTCATTGGTCAATTGCGCGAATTGTCTGGTGGAAAACCCGTAGGTTTCAAGCTGTGTGTCGGACACCGGCGAGAATTCATGTGTATTGTCAAGGCGATGATCGAAACCGGCCTCAAGCCGGACTTTATTGTCGTTGACGGCAAAGAGGGCGGCACCGGCGCCGCTCCTCTTGAATTCGCCAACCACGTCGGAATGCCGCTGACCGAGGGCCTGACCTTTGTGCACAACACCTTGCGTGGGGCGGGGCTGCGGGATGACATCCGCCTTGGCGCTTCGGGCAAGCTGATCCATGCCTTTGACATTGCCCGCGCCTTTGCCCTCGGGGCGGACTGGGCCAATTCGGCGCGCGGGTTCATGTTTTCCATCGGTTGCATCCAGGCGCAGGCCTGCCACACCAACAACTGTCCGGTCGGTGTGGCCACCCAAGACCCGTTGCGCCAGCGCGCTTTGGTGGTCGGCGACAAGGCCAAGCGCGTCGAGATGTTTCATCGCAACACCATGCATGCGTTGGCCGAGATGGCGGGTGCCGCCGGGCTGAGCGATCCGCGTGCCTTCCTGCCACACCATTTTCTGCAACGCAATTCGTCGGGCGAAATGGTAAACGGTGATGCGGTATTTCCCTATAAACCTTTAGGCTTTCTTTTGCGTGGCGAAGACTGTGGTTCAGGGTATCTTGAACGCTGGAATCGCGCCAGCGCCGAAAGCTTTGCCCCGATGGGCGCCTATGTCTGATCCGAGGAAACCTACATGACCACGACCACAGCCCGCACTGTCATCGTCCGTGCCTTCGGCGGCCCCGATATGATGCAGATTGAAAGCCGCCCTGTAGGGGATCCGGGGCCCGGCGAACTGCGTATTCGCCACCATGCCTGTGGGCTGAATTTCATTGACGTCTATCAACGCACGGGCCTTTATAAACAGCCGTTGCCAGTGGCCTTGGGTATGGAAGCGGCTGGCGTGATCGAGGCTGTAGGTGCCGGTGTGACGCACCTGAAACCGGGGGATCGCGCCGCCTATGCCGCCGCGCCTTCGGGTGCTTATTGCGAGGCGCGGGTCATGCCCGCCGCACAGGTTTGCCCACTGCCCGACGGTATTTCCTTTGAAGAAGGTGCCGCGATGATGCTGAAGGGGTTGACGGTGAACTATCTTTTCCGTCGCACCACCCCCCTTGCCAAGGGCGACACCGTGTTGTTTCACGCCGCAGCCGGGGGCGTGGGGCTGATCGCCTGTCAGTGGGCGCGCAGCGAAGGAATAACCCTGATCGGCACGGCCGGATCGGACGAAAAATGCACCCTGGCCCTGGAACATGGTGCGGCGCATTGCATCAACTATCGCAGCAATGATTTTGCGGCCGAGGTCAAGAGCCTGACCGGCGGCAAGGGCGTGGATGTGGTGATGGATGCGGTGGGCAAGGATACGTTCGAGGGGTCGATGAACAGTCTCAAGCCCTTGGGCATGATGATTACTTTCGGCAATGCCAGTGGCGTTGTCCCGCCGATAGACGTGTCTATGCTGGCCGCAAAAGGCTCTCTCAAGTTGACCCGCCCGACGTTGTTCACCCATATCGCCGATCATGAAACCTGCCAGCGGATGGCGGCGGAACTGTTTGAAAAAGTGACATCGGGTGCCGTGAAAATCCGCATTGATCAGCGGTTTCCGCTGGATCAGGTGGCCGACGCACATCGCGCGCTGGAAGGTCGCAAGACGACCGGCGCAACGATTATGACCGTATAATCAAACAACCCCGCAGTACGGGATGTCAGGGCAGATCGGCCAAATGACAGGCACAGCCGGTCAAGGCGGCATAGTCGTCTTCAACGACCGAAACTGCGAACTGGTCCATGAAGTCGGCAAAGCGGCCCTTGTCGCGGAACGCGCTGCCAAAGCCGAACTCTGCCAAATAGGGTGTGATGGCCCGCGCCACCCCACCCACGAGGTAGATCCCGCCGAACGGCAGGGTGTTCAGGGCCAGATTGCCCGCGACGGTGCCGAGCATCCGCGCGATCACCCGCCCGGTTTCCATCGCCAGGGCATCAGACCCGTCTGAAAGGGCGGTCATGATGTCGGCCGGCGCAAGGTCGCGCCGCGCGCCGGCCTCGGACGACAGCCAACTGTAGACATGGGTGATGCCGCGCCCGGATAAAACATCTTCGATGGCAGGAAATCCATGGGTTTCCTGCACAAAGCGTGACAGGCGCAAATCGTCGTCGGTGCGGATCGGCAGGTTGGTGTGGCCCGCCTCGGCCGGCGGCACATAGCGCCCGGTTTCGGTGTTGTAAACCGGCGCGGCGTTGAAACCGGTGCCAACCCCGATCACCAATTTTGCGGCATGCGGCCCGCCATCGCCGCCTGTCAGTAAAACCCGCAACTTTGCCTGATCGAGGTGATCCAGGGCATGGCCCTGGGCCTGCAAGTCATTGAGGATTGATACTTTGGTCGCCCCGGTTGCGGCTGACAGCGTGGCACGGTCAATCGCCCAGTCGAGGTTGGTCAGGGTTGCGCGCCCGTCATGCACCGGCCCGGCCACAGCAACGCAGGCGCCGACGACATCGCCGCGCCCCGCCAGATAGCGGCGCAACACCGCGCCCAGCCCGTCGTGTTCGGCATTGGCAAAGCGCGACACGCTGTCCGGCAGGATTGCGGCGCCCCGGGCCAGAGCGACGCGGGTGTTTGTCCCGCCAATGTCGGCGACAAGCGAAACGGTGTCTGTGGCATGTGCGGTCATGTCGGCCCCGATGTCAGCGCGCCAAGGCGGCGGCAAGCGCGTGATAGGATGCTTTCGGTGTGCGCTGCAAGCTGTCGAAATCCACATACACCAACCCGAATCGAGGCGCATAACCGAGGGACCATTCGTAATTGTCCATCAGCGACCAGGTGAAATATCCCTTGACCGGGATGCCTTCGTCGCAGGCCTGTTTCACCTTGGCCAGATGCGCGTTCAGATACGCGATGCGCGCCTGATCGTTCACCTTGCCGGCAACAAGGTGGTCGTCATTGGCCAGCCCGTTTTCGGTGACATACAGCGGAAGGCCACGGGTATATCCTTCGTGGGTGCGCTTCAGGAAGGCGTGCAGCCCCTCGGGAAAGATTTCCCAGCCGACCTGGGTTTTCGGCAAGGGGCCGGGCACGTCATGGTGGTGCGGCCAGGGGCCATTGTCGGGCGCGATGATCTTGCGCGTATAATAATTCAGACCCAACCAGTCGAGCGGCGCGGCGATCACATCGAAATCATCCTGCCAACCTTTGGGCATATGCGGGCCAAGCCCCTGCATCACGTCGGCTGGATAGGATTTGTTGAACATTCCCGACAGGAAGAACCGGTTATAATACCCATCATACAGAGTTGCGGCCTTGGCAGCCTCGGGGCTGGCGTCGACAGGGGTGGCGTATTCGAAATTGCACACCGCGCCGAGGTTTTTCATGCCAAGGCCGCGCATCGTTTCGATCGACCGACCGTGCGCCAGAAGGATGTGATGCATCGCATGGGCGGTGGCGCGGATGTCGCGCAGGCCCGGCGCGTGATGGCCCAGGAAATGGCTCAGCCAGCCGACGCAAAACGGTTCGTTGATCGGCGCCGCGCTCCAGACCCGGTCACCGATGCGCCCCATGATCACCTCGGTGAAATCTGCGAACCAACCGGCGATGTCGCGGTTGCGCCAGCCGCCCAGATCGGCCAACCGAACCGGCAATTCCCAGTGATACAGTGTGGCGGCAGGTTTCAGCCCCCGTGCCAGCAACCCGTCGACCAGCCGGTCGTAAAAATCCAGCCCCTGCTGATTGACCGTGCCGCGCCCTTCGGGGATCACCCGGGCCCAGCTGGTGGAAAAACGGTAAACGTCGAAATTGCCGCTTTTCAGCAGATCCAGATCTTCGTCCATGCGGTTGTAATGATCACAGGCGCGGTTGCCGTTCTGCGCCCCCACGACATTTCCGGGGGTGGCTGCGAAGGTGTCCCAATGGGTCTGGCCGGCGCCACCCTGGGCGTGGCCTTCGATCTGATAGGACGA
>JAACVA010000238.1:0-808 GCA_009992615.1 Rhodobacterales bacterium | reverse complement strand
GGGAAAATTGATTGAAAATGTCACTGAATCCATCGAACAGGCCAAAAGTGACAAAAAGGCCCACTATCAGAAAAGCGCCCAGCTTGACAAGGGATTCAAAGGCCACCGCCGCCACCAGGCCTTCATGACGTTCCGAGGCATCGAGGTTGCGAGCGCCGAAGAGCACGCCGAAAAGTCCCAGAATCAGGGCAGCGAAGAAGGCGGTATCGGCATAGGGGGGGAGGGCAGGGAAGAGATCCTGAACCCCCGCACCAATGGTGTTGACCGGGCTAATTAATAAATTGAAGGTGCGGGCGATGGCTTTCAATTGCAGCGCAATGTAGGGCATGATGCCGGTCACGGCAATCAGAGTGACCAGCGCCCCCAGCCAGGGGGAGCGGTCGTAACGGCTGGAGATGAAGTCGGCAATGCTGACGATATTCTGTTTTTTGCTCGCGACCACGATTTTCCGCAGCAAAAACCACCAGGTAAAGGCCATCAACGTTGGCCCCAGGTAGATGGGCAAAAAATCGAGTCCGCTGGTCGCGGCGCGTCCGACACTGCCGTAATAGGTCCACGAGGTGCAGTAAACCGCCAGACTCAGGGTATAAATTGCCGGATTGTTAATCAGGCTGCGCCCCTGGGCGCGACGCGTATCGGCGTAGTAGGCCACCGCAAACAGCAGGGCGAAATAGGCGACAGATATAAATGCCACCAGTACCGGCGAGATCATGGTGAATTTTCCCCGTCGGGTGGTTTTCGGGCGTGTTCTTTATTCAGGCGCTGGACAAAGAAAAAAATGATACCAATGGAAATCGGCCAGCCCAAA
>JAACVA010000237.1 GCA_009992615.1 Rhodobacterales bacterium | reverse complement strand
CATAAACTCGGGGCTGGCAAGCTGCGGCTGTTCCACACCCATGGCGTTATCTGTCACCATCATGGCGGTGTTATCGTCCATCGCCCTGACACAGGCATACGCCAACCCGGCGCATTCCGCCTGTGTCAGGCGCAAGGCCAGCACGTCAGCAAGATCGGCGTAACCGTCTGCATCCCCCAGCGTCAGGGCATAGCCAACCATCCGCGCCGCCGCCTTGTGCTGGGGCTTGGCGCAGGTGGACATGATCGAACGGGGCGGGGCTTTGATCGCGGTGCGCATCGTCATACCGATGCCCCCCGAACCTTGAAGGGGCGCTTGGCTTCTGCGGCCATCTGCTTACCGCGTTCGATTGCCAAATGGCGAAACCGAAAACCGACAAGCCGTGTCTTGATGTTCTTGCCGGGGCAAGGCGTCACAAGCACAACGTCAAACCAAGGGCCGATCTTGTTGACGGTGTAGTAGGTCTGCGGCGCAGTCGGCAGCTTGATGATATTGCTCATGCCGAAAACCCCCAGTGCAGGGCGATTATCGGGTGACGCGCCGCGATGAATGCGGTATCGTTCGCCGGAACCTCGACAGTTCTGTTATTCTGATTTGCCCCGGTTGCGCCCGCCAGCGCGCCGGGGTTTTTCGTGTCCAAACGGGGAACGTTCAGCGAACCGGCTGTGTCAATTTTGTGCCAATTTTCCGTGGGCGTTCCTGCATCGTTCTGCAACGGGCTGCACGAAACTACAGGGACAGACTCGCAAGCCCATTTGGATATTGACTGTTTTTCGGGGAAACTGTAGGTGCCCCGGTGGGACACCCCTCCCCAACGAGGGGCATATATCTGTGAGGATAACAGATGGCTTTTGATGCTCCGGCCGCGCGGCCGGTAAACCCGCGTTTTTCGTCTGGCCCTTGCGCCAAACCCCCCGCATTTTCATTGGATCGATTGGGTGATGCCCCGCTAGGCCGGTCCCATCGCGCCGCCGTCGGCAAAGCCAAGCTGTTGGCGGCGATCGAGGAAACCCGCGACATTCTGGGTGTTCCCAATGATTACCGCATCGGCATCGTGCCTGCCTCTGACACCGGCGCCTATGAAATGGCGATGTGGAGCCTGCTGGGCGAACGCCCTGCCGAGATGGTGGCATGGGAATCCTTCGGCGCCGGTTGGGTGTCGGATGTCGTGAAGCAGCTGAAGATCGAGGCGGCGGTCCACGAGGCGCCCTATGGCCAGATCGCCGACATGGCGGTGCTGAACTATGATCATGATGTGTGTTTTACCTGGAACGGCACCACATCCGGTGTGCGCATGGCCAATGGCGATGCCATTCCGGCCGATCGCAAGGGGCTGACGCTGTGCGATGCCACCTCGGCGGCCTTCGCCATGGACCTGCCCTGGGACAAGCTGGATGTCACAACATTTTCCTGGCAGAAGGTGCTGGGCGGCGAAGCGGCGCATGGAATGTTGATCCTGTCGCCGCGTGCTGTGGCCCGGCTGGAAAGCTATACCCCAGCCTGGCCGATGCCGAAGATTTTCCGCATGACCAAGGGTGGCAAGCTGATCGAAGGCATCTTCAAGGGCGAGACGATCAACACGCCGTCGATGCTGTGCGTCGAGGATTATCTGCTGGCGCTGGATTGGGCGCGCTCGGTTGGTGGGCTGAACGGCCTGATCGCCCGGGCCGATGCGAATTTCGGTGTGGTGGCCGGGTTTGTCGAAAGCCGTGACTGGATTGATTTTCTGGCCGAGGTGCCGGAAAATCGCAGCACCACCAGTGTCTGCCTGAAATTCACCGACCCTGCCATTGCCGATGGCGCCGCCTTTGCCAAGGCGGTGGCCAAACGGCTGGAGGCCGAAGGTGTGGCGCTGGACATCGGGGGGTATCGTGACGCGCCGCCGGGTCTGCGCATCTGGTGCGGCAGCACGGTGGAAATCGCCGATGTCGCCGCCCTGATGCCCTGGATCGAATGGGCCTATCAGACCGAAAGGGCAGCGGCGGCTTAACCCCGCCCTGCGCCCGACCCCACATTTTTACTTTGAAGAAGGAGCGCCAGACATGGCCCCCAAAGTACTTGTCTCTGACGAACTGTCCGAAACCGCCGTGCAGATCTTTCGTGATCGCGGCATCGACGTCACCTTCGAGCCGAATCTTGGCAAAGACAAAGAGCGTTTGCTTCAGGTGATCGGCCAATATGACGGGTTGGCGATTCGCAGTGCCACCAAGGTCACCGCCAAGGTGCTGGACGCCGCCACAAACCTCAAGGTGATCGGTCGCGCCGGGATCGGGGTGGACAACGTGGATATTCCCGCAGCATCGAAGAAGGGCATCATCGTGATGAACACGCCCTTCGGCAATTCGATCACCACCGCCGAACATGCGATTTCGCTGATGATGGCTGTGGCGCGGCAGATCCCCGAAGCCAACGCCAGCACCCATGCGGGAAAATGGGAAAAATCACGCTTCATGGGGGTCGAAGTGACCGCCAAGACACTTGGCGTGATCGGTGCGGGCAACATCGGCAGCATCGTCATCGACCGTGCGCTGGGCCTGCGGATGAAGGTGATCGCCTATGATCCGTTCCTGAGCGAAGATCGCGCGGTTGAACTGGGCGTGCGCAAGGTCGAGCTGGACGAACTGCTGGCCAAGGCCGATTTCATCACCCTGCATGTGCCGCTGACCGACAAGACCCGCAACATCCTCAGCGCCGAGAACATCGCCAAGCTGAAGCGCGGTGTGCGCATCATCAACTGTGCGCGGGGTGGTCTGGTGGACGAGGCGGCACTGGCCGAGGCGCTGAAATCGGGCCATGTCGCGGGTGCCGCCTTCGACGTGTTCGCGGTGGAGCCGGCCAAGGACAGCCCGCTGTTCAACCTGCCCAATGTCGTTTGCACCCCGCATCTGGGTGCCGCCACGACCGAGGCACAAGAAAATGTCGCCCTTCAGGTGGCCGAGCAGATGTCGGATTACCTGCTGTCGGGGGCGGTGACCAACGCGCTGAACATGCCATCCGTCACGGCGGAAGAGGCTAAGGTGATGGGCCCCTGGCTGAAACTGGCCGAGCATCTGGGCAGCTTTGTCGGCCAGATGACCGATGAACCGATCAAGGCGGTGAACGTGTTGTACAACGGCAAGGTGGCCGAAATGAACACCGCCGCGCTGAACGCCGCCGTCATGGCCGGGATCATGCAGGCAACAAACCCGGACGTGAACATGGTCAGCGCGCCGGTGATCGCCAAGGAGCGCGGTGTCGATCTGACAACGACGACGCAGGGCAAAACCGGCAGCTTCGATGGCTATATCAAGCTGACCGTGGTGACGGAAAAGCGCGAGCGCGCCTTGGCCGGCACGGTGTTTTCCGACGGAAAGCCGCGGTTCATCCAGATCAAGGGCATCACGATCGACGCTGAAATCGGCGCACATATGCTGTACACCACGAACGAGGACGTGCCGGGCATCATCGGCGCGCTGGGCCTGACCTTGGGTGAAAACGGCGTGAACATCGCCAACTTTACCCTTGGCCGGTCCGACAAGGGCCACGACGCCATCGCGCTGTTGTACCTCGACGATCAGCCGCCTGCGGCGGTGCTGGACAAGCTGCGCGCGACCGGAAAGTTCCGCACGATCAGGCCGCTGAATTTCGCGGTCTGACACCGGCAGGGCCGGGATGCGGCCCGATCCGGAAACAACAAGACCCCCTGCCAGATTGGTGGGGGGCCTTTTTGCTGTCCTGTGCAGGCGCGATCCGCAGCACGGATGGGCGCCATGGATGCCGGATTTCAGAGCGATAGCGCCGCGAATGTCATCGTGGCCCCATCATCGCAAGGCGGATCAGCGTGCGTTCCATCACCGCCATTTGGGGTGCCTTGGCGGTTGAGCGTAACGCAAGATCGGTATCGACCAGCAGTTTCAGCGCCTGTTCCAGCCGCAGGGGCCCCAGACGGCGGGCCTGGGCCTGCATCGCGGGGCGCGGGGTGAAAACGCGCCCGCCCACCGCAATGGCGTGCAGGGTGCGAAAATGGCGCAGGGTGCCGATGCACAGGGTGACGGCGTTCACTCCCTGGCTTTGCAGCCGCGCCATCAGCGGGCCGATGCGCCCCGATTGGCCCGCCGCGACAATGTCGAGCATGTCGTCAAGATCGGCCTCGATCGAGAGGGGCGCACAACTGGCCACGTCATCCGGGCTCAGCGGTGTGGAATCGTCCAGCTTGTACAGCCCGATCTTTTCGAGGGTCTGGCGAAAATCGCCGGGGTCCAGCGATTGCGCCAGCGCGGCCAGCGAAGCGCGTGCCTCAGGCTCGATCCGGGTCAGGCCGGCGCGGCCCAGTTCGGCTTCGATTTCCTGGGCAGTGGGGGGGGTGTCGTAAATCGCAATGGCAACGGCGGCGGGATGTTTTTCAAACAGCTTGCGAATGGGGCTGGTGGGTTTCAGATCACCCGCCGTGACAATGATGCTGGCATCGCCCGTGCGCCAGTCGGACAGGGCATTGGCCAGCGCCGGCTGGGTGAACTGCGTCGCCTCCTCCACCAGGGCGACGCGGGGGCCGGGAAAAAACCCGGTCGCCTTGATCGCGTCGATCAAAAGTGATCCGGCACCGCGCAGATCGCCCGCAGGAATGCGCGTCAGGCGCATTTCGCTGTCGCCGTCCGGGCCGATCAGCCCCTTTACCGCCTCTTGCCGCTTCAGGGCTACACGCATCGGATCTGCGCCGAAAATAAGCAGGCCGGGGCGTCCGGGATCGGGGCGCGCCAGATAGGACCGGGCCTTGTCGCCATTCAGGATCACCGGCGCCACTCGGGCGCGGTGGCGATCAGGCGGCTGACCAGTTGATCGGCAAGTATCGTCATCAGCCTTTCGCGCGCGTCACGTTCTGCGGTGATGACCGACACCGTGTTGCCCGCGATCGACCCGCGGGTGTTGTCGAACACCGGCGCGGAATAGCCGGTAAAGTTGCGCACCATGCCATCGGTCACCACGGTGTCACCGGCAATGTCGCGCAACGCCCAGGTCAGTTCGCCCCGAATGCGATAGCGGGTAATGTCCTGATCCGGGGTGATACCCAAACCGTCCTGCCCGATGGCCAGGCTGGCCGACAGGCGATAGGCCGGGGCGGTTGGCTGGCCCAGCCGTTCTTCCAGACGGCGGACAAGGTAATAGCCTTGCTCGTCGCTGGGCGCGTCCACCCGGATCGTGCCGCGCAGCCCTGCCGCCGCGCCGCCCGGCCCATAGGCGGGGGTGAACCCGCAGGCCGGCAGGGCCGCGAGGGCCAGCAGAAGGCTGCGTCTAGAATACCACATTCACGATCCGCCCCGGCACCACGATCAGTTTCTTCGGGCGCGCCCCATCGGCCATCGCCCGCTGCACAGCATCGCTGGCCATCACGCGTTTTTCAATCTCGTCCTTGGCCATGTCGCGCGGAACGGTGATTTCCGCCCGCCGCTTGCCGTTGATCTGGATCGGCAGGGTGATTTCATCGTCGATCAGCATGGCAGGGTCGGCCGTGGGCCAGGGGGCATTGGCGATCAAACCTTCGCCACCCAGACGGTTCCACAGCTCTTCGGCCAGATGCGGCGTCATTGGCGACATCAGTTGCGCCAGCGTCCGGGCGGCGGTAACGCGGGCGGCACGCCCGGCGTCGGATTTCTGCAAGGCGTTGGTGAAGGCGTACAGCCGCGCGACCGAGGTGTTGAAGCCGAAACTTTCGATGCCCAGGGTCACGTCATGAATGGCCTTGTGCATTTCGCGCAGCAGGGCATCGTCGCCGGTGCCTTGGTCCGGGGCCGTCGCCGCCTCGGTGACAATGCGCCAGACGCGGGCCAGGTGTTTGCTGGCCGCTTCGGCGCCGCTGGCCGTCCATTCCACGTCCCGCTCGGGCGGCGAATCGGACAGCACGAACCAGCGCGCAGTGTCGGCGCCATATTGCGCAATGATCGCCTCGGGATCGACGACGTTTTTCTTGGATTTGCTCATCTTGGCGCTGGGGATGATTTCCACCTGCCTGCCATCGGCCAGCGTTCCGTTTGTCACCTCGGAGGGCAGGTGATACATTGGGCGGCCGTTTTCATCGCGTGTGAGGTAGATCTCATGCGTCACCATGCCCTGGGTGAACAACGCATCGAAGGGTTCGATGGCCGACGCGGGCAGGTGGCCACAGGCGTACATGGCGCGGGCGAAGAACCGCGAATACAGCAAGTGCAGGATCGCATGTTCCACCCCGCCGATATATTGATCGACGTTCATCCAATAGGCCGCATCCTCGGCCACCGTGGGGGTGGCGGCATGGGGCGCGGTGAAGCGGGCATAATACCACGACGAATCGACAAAGGTGTCCATCGTGTCGGTTTCCCGCTGGGCCGGCTTGCCGCATTTCGGGCAAGCCACGTCACGCCATGTGGGGTGCCAGTTCAGCGGGTTGCCGGGCCTCTCGAACGTCACATCCTCGGGCAGTTTGACCGGCAGGTTTTCCTTTTTCTCGGGCACCACGCCGCAGGCATCGCAGTGGATCACCGGGATCGGACAGCCCCAATAGCGTTGCCGCGACAGTCCCCAGTCGCGCAGGCGGAACTTTGTCACGCCATGACCCACGGCATTGGCTTCGCAAAATGCGATGGCGGCGTCGATGGCTTCGTTTCCGGTCTGCTCGGTCTCGCCCGCGAAACCGCGGACATAGCTCACGGTATCGGTCTTGGGCGGCACATAGGCCTCGCCGCCGTCCTCGGGCAGGGTGTGGCCGCTGTCGGATGTCGGTGCGAAGGTCGAAACCACCGGCAGGTCGTATTTGCGGGCAAATTCCAGATCGCGGGCGTCATGCGCCGGGCAGCCGAAGATCGCGCCGGTGCCATACTCCATCAGGATGAAATTGGCGACGTAGACCGGCAATTCCCACGCGGTGTCAAACGGATGGCGCACACGCAGCCCGGTGTCAAAGCCGCGCTTTTCAGCCTTTTCCATTTCTTCCTCGGCGGTGCCCATCTTGCGACACTCGGCGTTGAAGGCGGCCAGATCGGGGTTGTCCTTTTCCAGATGCCTGGCCAGCGGATGATCGGGCGAAACGCCAACGAACGAGGCGCCCAACAGGGTGTCGGGGCGGGTGGTGTACACTTCAACCCGGTCATGCCCGGCTGGCCCATCGACCAGCGAGAAGGAAAACTGCAAGCCGCGCGATTTGCCGATCCAGTTGCGCTGCATCAGCTTCACCTTGTCGGGCCAGTTGTCCAGCCCATCGAGTGCGCCCAGCAAGTCGTCGGAATAATCGGAAATCTTGAAAAACCACTGTGTCAGCTCGCGCCGTTCCACCGTCGCGCCGGATCGCCAGCCTTTGCCGTCTTCGACCTGTTCGTTGGCCAGAACGGTCATATCCACCGGATCCCAGTTGACCACCGCGTTCTTGCGATAGACCAGCCCACGTTCCATGAAATCAATGAACATCGCCTGCTGCTGGCCGTAATATTCGGGGTCGCAGGTGGCAAATTCGCGCGACCAGTCCAGAGACAGGCCCAGCTTGGAAAACTGCGCCTTCATGTTGGCGATATTGGCATAGGTCCAGGCGCCGGGGTGGATTTTCTTTTCCATGGCGGCATTTTCCGCCGGCAGGCCGAAGGCATCCCATCCCATCGGATGCAGCACCGCGTGACCCGTGGCCAGTTTGTGGCGCGCCACCACGTCACCCATGGTATAGTTGCGCACATGGCCGATGTGCAGGTTGCCCGACGGATAGGGAAACATTTCCAGCACATAATATTTCGGCTTGGCCGGATCACGGTGGGCGGTGAACGTGCCCGCCTGTTCCCAGGCCTGTTGCCATTTCGGTTCGATTTCGGCGGCAGAGTAACGGGACATGGGCAGGGCCTTTGTTCACACAGCTTCAACGCAGGCTTGATATGGCGCGGCTGACGATTGGTCCAGTGGCGGATTTTGCCGGGTGGCACATGGCTTTGCTGCTGTATAGGGTTGGCGACAGGCAAAATCCGGGTGGCGCGACACTATGAAAATTCTGTTCCTGCATCAAAACTTCCCCGGTCAGTTCAAACATCTTGCCCCCGCCCTTGCGGCGCAGGGGCACCGGGTGGCGGCGCTGACCAGCCGGGTGGACAAGGCGCAAAAGTGGAACAGCGTGCAGATCGTCCCCTATGCCTTTGCCGAGCCGGGCGACCAGCGGCATCATCCCTGGCTGACCAACCTGAACGGCGCGGTGCACCGGGGGGCGGCGGTTTACAAGGCGGCGGATGCCCTGGCGCAAAAGGGGTATGCCCCCGATGTGATCGTTGCGCACTCGGGCTGGGGCGAGGCGCTGTTCCTGCAAGAGGTCTGGCCGAAGGCGCGGCTGGGCGTGTTCAGCGAATTCCACTATCAGGCCAGCGGCGCGGACATCGGATTTGATCCGGAATTCGCGCTGCAAGGTGCCTTTGGCGAAGGTGCGCGGATGCGGATGCGCAATCTGTCGATGCGCCTGCAACTGGAAAGCGCCGATATGGCGCTGTGTCCCACCGAATGGCAGGCATCGACCCACCCCGCCGAGCTGCGGCGCAAGATCACCGTGGTGCATGACGGCATCGACACCGATCATGTGTGCCCGGATCCGGCGGCGCGGGTCACGCTGGACGGTGTGACGCTGAGCCGCGCGGATGAGGTGATCACCTTCGTCAACCGCAATCTGGAACCGTACCGGGGGTTTCACATTTTCATGCGGGGGTTGGGCGATCTGTTGCGCCGCCGCCCGAACGCGCGGGTGATCGTGGTGGGCGGCGATGGTGTAAGCTATGGCACCGCCCCGCGCGACGGCGGCACCTGGAAGGAAAGGATGATTACCGAGGTGCGTGGCGCCATTCCCGATGCCGATTGGGCGCGCGTGCATTTCGTGGGCAAGCTGCCCTATGGCGATTTTCTGGCGCTGCTCAGGGTCAGCACAGTGCATGTGTACCTGACCTATCCCTTTGTCCTGTCGTGGAGCCTGATGGAGGCGATGGCCTGCCAAGCCGCCATTGTGGCCAGCGCGACCCAGCCCGTGCAAGAGGTGATCAGCGATGGGGAAACCGGGCTGTTGTTCGATTTCTTCGATGCCACGGCGATGGTCGATCAGGTGGAGCGGTTGTGCCGTGACCCGGCCTTGCGGGCCCGTCTGGGGCAGGCGGCGCGGGCGCGGGTGATTGCACGGTATGACCTCAGGACGATCTGCCTGCCGCGACAGTTTCAGTGGGTGGCAGATCTGGCGCGCGCCGGGGCGGGGTGATGGCCCACGCCAGCCCGGCCTAAAGTTTGCTGTCGCGGATGCGCAACTGGCGGGCGCGCGTCAGGATGGCATCCTCGATCGCGCGCACGGTGTCGACGCTGGCCGGGCCGCCGCGGGTTTGCAGCGCCACGTTCAGCGATCGCGCATCAAGGGCGGGATCCTGCACATAGACTGTGGCGCGATAGGCCCGGCTGCCGCCGGGCGGGGTGCCATAGCCATAGACCAGAACGCCGGAAAAAGGATCGGCCGCCTCGACCGGCATGAAGTTCAGCACCTCTTGCGCGGCGTTCCAGATATATTTGTTCACCTCGATGGTGGTGTTGGGATCATCGACATTGGTGAACAGGTCGAACAGCGTCGATTCGTTGGGGTTCTGTTTCAACTCACGTTCGCGGTATTCACGGATTTCGCGGTCGGCGCCGCTTTCCTGGGTGGGAGTGTTGCGGAAAAAACCGCCGCCGCCACAGGCCGAAAGGCCCAACGTCAGCGCCATCAACAGGCCAAGCTTTTTCATCTTACCGCATATCAGCATAAGGTGCCCTCACCCCTGGTTTCGATTGTGTCTATCCGAGCGTCTTTGACGTCACAAGGATTTTTCAGGATCTTGCTCGTCAGCCATGGTTCTGCGGCGGTTCTTGCCCGTTGGGCGGGCAGGCGCGCCGGGTATTGGCCACTGTGGCAATGCTGCACCATGTGGCGCCCGTTTGCCGGGCCGTTCGATGGCCCGCTTGCAATCAAGGGCGGACAGAGCGAATTAGGCTCATGTCTCACTTCGGATTCCCTGAAATGAGATGAACATTATGAGATTTACGAGGGAAATCGAAATGAAAAAAGTCCTCCTGACTTCGACCGCGCTGATCCTGTCCGCAGGCGTTGCAGCTGCTGAAGTAACCGTTGGCGGCAACGGTCGCATGGGTGTCGTTTACTACGAAGATATCACTGCCGCTGGCACCGCCGAAGAAATGTCATTCTCCAGCCGCCTGCGTATTGCCTTCGCCGCTTCGGGTCAAACCGACGGTGGCTTGACCTTCGGTGGTGGTATCCGTGCAGATAACGCCGCCGCCGGCGCCAATGGTCTTGCTGGCAGCGTGTTCGTTTCGGGCGCGTTCGGCAAGCTGACGATGGGTGACATCGACAGCGCTGCTGAAAAGGCTGTTGGTGACGTATCGGGCGTTGGCTTTTCGGGCATGACGAACAATGGCCTGCTTGTCGCCAACAACGGTTCGCCTTGGGGCGGTGACGTCAACGAAACCGCTTACTTGACCGGTGGCGATGACGAAGGCGCTCTGTACGAGTACAGCTTTGGCGATGTGTCGGTGTACGCGTCGGCCGGCCAGCCGCAGAGCGGAAACGATGAACTGTCCGCTGGTGTAAAATACAGCGCCGGCGGTTACTCGGTCGGTCTGGGTTACGAAGACAAAGACGGCATCGGTTCGCACACCATCATCGGTGGTTCGGCCACCTTTGGTGCCGCAACCGTAAAGGCAAACTATGGCCAGTCCGATCT
>JAACVA010000303.1 GCA_009992615.1 Rhodobacterales bacterium | reverse complement strand
ATGTCAGGCCCCATATCGCGGCGGGCGCTCAGGGCATCGACGGTGGACTTGTCCTTCAGAAAATCCTCGGTGATCCGGGTGAAACCGTTGGCATAGGCGCCGACCGGCAAACCAGCGGCCAGCAATGCGTCAATCGCGGCGGGCATCGCCTCGGGCGCTGAACAATTGGCCAAGAGCGCCTGCGCGCGGCCTTGGGTCAAGGCCACCACATCGCCCACCAATTCACCCGAGCGCAGCCGCGTGCCATCCGTATCGCTGACTGTGACGGCCAGCCAGACCGGCAGGCCGAAAGGGGCGCAGGCGGTCAGGATCGCGTCGGCCTGGGTCAGCGAGGCCACGGTTTCGCCGATCAACACATTGACACGGGGTGCCAACAATCGGGCCAGCACGCCATACAGCGGCACGGCGGTGTCGGCGTCGGGGTGGATGTCGGGGCGATAGCTGGCAAACAGCGGGCCGATTGACCCGGCGATGCGGCCGCCGCCATGGGCGCCGCGGGCTGCTGTCGCCTCGTCCAGCGCCTGGGCAACAATCCGGGCCTGGCGCCCTTCCTGCGGCGTGCCGACAAGGCGGTCGTCATGGGCGGCATAGGTGTTGGTAGTGGCCAGGCTGGCCCCGGCGGCAAAGTAATCGTCGTGGATCTCACGCACCAGACCGGGATGGTCCAGCATCACCTGGGTGGCCCAAAGGCTGGTGGGCATGTCGCCAGACCGGTGGACAAGTTCCTGCCCCATGCCGCCGTCCAGAAGGGTGATGTTGCTCATACCCGCAGCCTTTCGTTGTTCGGTTTCCAAAGTGGTTGCTTGGTCAAAGGCAAGTGTTTGTCAATGATTTTGACCTAAACCGCTGTTTCGGGCACCGCGTGATAGCCCGCGCAACGGATTGGCGCACCCTGTACGCCCAGCCTCGGGGTGTTGTTTCGCCCAGCATGCTGTCGCCGCGCCATCGCGTCGACATAGCGGGGGCGCCACAATACCGCCCCTTCACCGGATATGATGTACGGTGCAACCATAGAGGAAACGGGGAATGTTCACTATCGCGGGCGGAATCGTTCTGGGATTCTTCGCAAGCGCCACCATCCTGATATTCTGGCGTTGGATTTTGGCCCTGATGATGATTCCCGTGATGATCGGTATCGGACTGATCGCAATCAGCCTTGTCCCGCACATCACGGAATCCACTCCACCGGCGCTCAAGATGGTTCTTGTCTTACCTATCTTCGCCCTTGTCATCGGCGGACTCGGCTACTGGATACTGACCAATGTGTACCTCGCAACCGTGGCACTCTTCGAACGGCGGGGCGCCTGCTTTGGCCTGTTGATCATTTTTGAACCGCCCCGGGTTTACCGGAGGGTGATTTGTTCATTTTTCAGGCGACCATATCGGTGTTTGTCAAAGCAGTTGTGCGCCGGTTTCATGCGGCGTCTCTGATTTCAGGGGCGCTGGTTTCGGTGTCGGGGTTAAGCCAGACGGGACCGGTTGGTTGCCAGTTGCGGGTTTTGCCTGACCAGCGTTCCGGGTTTTGTGCCCGTGCATTTGCATAGATAATGGCGCGGTTTGCCAGCGTGGCGCGATCATGGCCAGCGTGGCGCGCGTCTGGCGTGACGAAGCGGATGGCGCTGTGCAGGTGCTCGCCGTTATACCATGTCGCGAAGGATTTTACCCAAACCTGAGCATCAGTCTTGGTGGCAAAACCCTTCGTCGGCCAGTCCGGGCGGTATTTGCAGGTGCGGAACAGGGCCTCTGAGAAGGGGTTGTCATTGCTGACCCGCGGGCCGCTGTAGGATGCGGTAATGCCCAGTTTCTCCAGGGTCGTTTTCATCGTCGCCCCCTTCATCGGGCTGCCGTTGTCGGCGTGCAGCACCAGTGGGCGCAGGGTGCAGCCCTGGGCGATGACGGCCTGCCGGATCAGCATCGCTGCCAAATCCGCGCTCTCACGTTCATGGACCTCCCAGCCAACGATCTTGCGGCTGTAGATGTCCACGATCAGGTAGAAGTAGAAGAAC
>JAACVA010000302.1 GCA_009992615.1 Rhodobacterales bacterium | reverse complement strand
CAGGAACTCAAACGGCGCACCGTCAAGGTCAGGGTCTGCCCCGGCGAAGACGCCCTGTTGCGCCTCGTCAGCGCCGTGCTGGTCGAGATCGACGACAAATGGGCCGCCGACACGAAGGCCGCATCAAGTGGAACGCCAGGATGCCTGACCCCCTCTCGGCAGAATTTCCAGACTTCAGGTTGCTCAATCCAGGCGACAGCGGCACTACAAGCATCGAAATATCAATGGCGGCAATGGAAGTCATTCAGCCGAATTTTTTTTTAAAAACAACCTAACATAAGAATGGGTGGCAGAGACGATGGGATTCGAACCCACGAGACCCTTTCGGGTCTACTCCCTTAGCAGGGGAGCGCCTTCGACCACTCGGCCACGTCTCCGCCGAAAGGTATAACCGTGCAAACCACGGGAACACAAGGCGAAATTGCTCCTTCCGACGAACAACCAAAATAAGGGCCCAACCCCCTGAAATAGCACCGGAAGGCACCGAAAGGCACCGGGTTCGGGAAAGATTTGGTCAATTCCCTCACGCAGGTTCACGCCTTCGAGCACCGATTGTTTCAGTGGCAACAGCCGATACCTGGCGACTCGGTGACCAAGAGCGTTGGATTTCCCGGCTTCGTCAAACGAACCGATCTCCTCTCCAGAAGGAGCTATGCGGGGTCGATCATGCCTTCGAAAAAGACCTCGTCGGTGGGCGTGATCATATCACGCGCCTTCGCGGTGTATTTCGCGCGCTCGGCCATGGCGGCGGGATCGTCGCCAAGCGCGAGCATGTGCATCGTGAAAAAGGCGACCGGCATGGCGGACAGCGCGTCGCGGTTTGCCGAAACGAAATCGGTCATCTCTGGTAGCCAGGACGCGTAGCGCACCCCACTGCCGAGAACGGCTCCGGAATAGCCCTCAAGGTTTGTCACCTGGGTCACCGGTCGTGCCTCGGCCGAAAGGCCGGCCTCGCAGAGCCGATCGGTGATGGCGTTGGCGACCTCTGCGGTCGACCCGGTACGGGTTGCATAGGCCACAAGGATCTTCTTCGACATCCCGGCGTCTCCCTGGTGGGCGTCTCCCTGGCAGGCGGAGGTGATCAAGCTCGGAACCGGGCGCCAGGTGGCAGCCAAAATTCCCGCGCTCGTCGTAGCGGTCGCGGCAAGGCTGCCGAGAAACCATCGCCGATCTGTCATCCGCATGGCCGCCCCCACGCATCGTGTCGCATCATACCAGCACCGCGCTGACCGGACGACGCAGCGACATCGGCATCGCCGGCGCGCGGCCGAAACGGATTACCAGATCGGGCCTCGTGTCGGGCATCCCCAGCCAGCGCGCGAATTCGGACCTGACCGAGGGCACCTCGACCGGCTGGTTCACATGCGCGTTGCGGATGCCAAGTGCCGTGGCCTGCAACGCAAAGCGCTGAAAGCTTCGACCGACCTTGATCCAGTGTTCCGGGTCCGCCCGGTCGCCGACAAACACCGCGATTCCGGCCGAGGACCGGATCTGGTCACGGTACTTGTCGTTCTCGGGCGCCTTGCGGAACACCATTCCAAACAGCGTTGGCCCAATCCATTCGGGCAAGACCGGGTTGCCGGAGCAGGCACTGAACAGACCATCGCCGGTCACGACAGCACGCGCGGGGCGGAGGCGAAGCCACGCGGCAAGCTCCTGCACGAAGGCGGGGTCATCCATCTGAGCGCTGTTGCCCTGAATGACGAAGTCGAGTACCGCGTCGCAGTCGGCCGCATCGGTGAAGAACTGGACCGACACACCTTGGTGCCGCGCCGCCGGGGGGCGTGTGCCATCACAGGTCAGCACCGAATCGCGGTTTTCGATATTCTTGAAATCGCGCAGCACGGGTTCCGCCGGGCTGGCCTTGCCATGGGTGCGGAAGTGCCATTGCAGAAAACC
>JAACVA010000236.1 GCA_009992615.1 Rhodobacterales bacterium | reverse complement strand
GGTGATGCTGGCCGGATCGGGGGCACCTTCAATCTCGATCTCGTCAAACCCGGTCAGCCCGGTTTCCAGGCTGGCCAGCGCCTTTTGCAGACTTTCGTGGATGGTGCGGCCCACCGCCATCGCCTCGCCCACCGATTTCATCGCGGTGGACAACAGGGGTTCGGATCCGGGGAATTTTTCAAACGCAAAGCGCGGAATCTTGGTGACGACATAATCTATCGTCGGCTCGAAACTGGCCGGCGTCACCTTGGTGATGTCGTTGTCCAACTCGTCAAGGGTGTAACCGACGGCCAGCTTCGCCGCGATCTTGGCAATCGGAAACCCCGTCGCCTTTGACGCCAGCGCGGATGAACGTGACACCCGCGGGTTCATTTCAATCACCACCATGCGGCCATCGGCGGGGTTCACCGCCCATTGCACGTTCGATCCGCCGGTTTCCACCCCGATTTCGCGCAGCACGGCAATGCTGGCCGTGCGCATCATCTGGTATTCCTTGTCGGTCAGGGTCAGCGCGGGAGCGACGGTGATGGAATCGCCGGTATGCACCCCCATCGGATCGACGTTTTCGATGGCACAGATGATGATCGCGTTGTCGGCGCGGTCGCGCACGACCTCCATCTCGAACTCTTTCCAGCCCAGCAGGGATTCGTCGATCAGGATCTGCGACACCGGCGAGGCATCAAGGCCCGATTTGCAGAAATACTCATATTCCTTGCGATTGTACGCGACGCCACCGCCGGTGCCACCCAGGGTGAACGCAGGGCGGATGATCGCGGGCAGGCCGACATAATCAATGGCGTCCATGCATTCCTGCATGTTGTTGGCGATGGTTGCCTTGGGGTTTTCCAGGCCGATGCGGTCCATCGCCTCGCGGAACAGTTTCCGGTCCTCGGCCATTTCAATGGCTTGGCGGTTGGCGCCGATCAGTTCCACACCGTACTTGGCCAGCACGCCCATATCGTCCAGCTTCAGCGCGGTGTTCAGGCCGGTCTGCCCGCCCATGGTGGGCAACAGGGCATCGGGGCGTTCCTTTGCGATGATCTTGGCAACGATCTCGGGCGTTATCGGCTCGATATAGGTCGCGTCGGCCAGCTCGGGGTCGGTCATGATGGTGGCGGGATTCGAGTTGACGAGGATCACCCGATACCCTTCTTCGCGCAGCGCCTTGCAGGCTTGGGCGCCGGAATAGTCGAATTCGCACGCCTGACCGATGATGATGGGCCCCGCGCCGATGATCATGATAGACTTGATATCGGTTCTCTTTGGCATGGCGCACCCTCTGACGTACAAATCAGGGGGGTTATAGGGGGTGGCCCGCCCGGCGCAAGGGGCGATCCGGCGTCGGGGTGCCGCCATACCGGGCAAACAGCGCGGCAAGAATCACCATGGCAGGCAGACCCCAAGGTGTGACCGCGCCCGCCGTCAGACCCAGCCCGGGCAAGGCACCCATCACGGCGATGCTGAACGGGGCCAGCACCACCATCACCGCTGTTGTGGCGATACCCCGACCCATTGCCGGCACCAGCGCCGGGGCCATCATCACGGGCAGACAAAAGTAATAGATCCAGGCAATCGGCGCGGGAAGCGCCAACAGGATCAACGCCGCAGGCCAGACCGCCGCGAACCGCCGCGCGTCAGGCGCGCGGTGCATCCAGACGGCAAGCACTGCCAACACGGCCAGCAGCGTGGCGTTGGTGATCCATGCCCAGATCTGCGATTTCGCCACCACCTGCCAACCTGCGGCGCCCGGGGCACCGCTGGCCAGGGTTTCGTCGATCACCTGCGCCGGGGCGGTGGCCAATAGCGGCGCCAGCACCCGGTCAAGGCTGAAAGATGGGCCGATTTCGATGCTGGTGCGGGATATGGCCGAAAGCGTGCTCAGGAATGCCGCGTGCAGAGGCCAGCCGGCCAGCGCGACCGAGGCCAACGCCAGCGCGCCGGCGGCGACGGCAAAGGGCACAACCGCGCGCCACTGCCCGGCCGCCATGACCAGCAGGATAAACAGGGCCGGATAAACCTTGATGGCGGCGGCCAAGGCAAGGGCCACGCCCGCCACTGCGGGGGCGCGGCCGCGCAACCGCTCAAGGGCAAGCGCGATCAGGAAGGTGACAAGGATCTGCGGCTGGTTCTCGCTCAGCGGCAGGGTGCCGAACAACGTGGCATACATCGCCACCTGGCCTGCCGCGACGTGCGTCAGCACAGGCAGGGTTTGCCCCATGATGCGCCAGGCCAGAACGCCGGTTGCCGCCATCAGGACAACATTCAGCCCGCGCATCAACCCCGCGAAGGTTTCAAACGACAGGATCTCGGTCAACGGCGCCAGCAGCGCCGCCCAGAGCGGCGGATAGACATAGGGGAACAGCACCCCGTCATACCCCAGGGCCAGAGCGCGCGCGGGCCAGTCGGCGGGTGGCTGCAGGGTGAACAGCGCCGCCGCGCCGGGATATATCGCAAGGAGATCGCCCTGACCAAAGGTCTGGGCCGCCAGCCACAGGGCCAACAGGTCAGACGACCGGGCCGGTTCGCGCAGCACGCCAACGGCCAGCGCCCCCCATGCCGCCAGCAGCAGCGCCGTTGCAATGCGTGTCATGCCGTTTTTGCCTGTTTTGCCGCCACTTTGGTACTGCCGGGGCGGGGGCGTGGCAAGTCAGCCGCGATACAGATAATCACGCGTCAGCGGCACCGCCATCTGGTCGCGGGTCAGTTGCATCTGGAATACCACCTGCGGACCATGGCGGAAGGTCATCTCCGACGCGATCAGGTAAAACCGCCACATCCGACAGAACCTGTCATCATACAGGGCGCGGGCGGCGTCGATGTTGGCGACGAACCGTTGGTCCCAGTGGCGCAGGGTTTCGGCGTAATGCATGCGCCAGATCTCGACATCCGTGGCGATCAGGTGTTGCCGTTCGACGGCGGCCGACATTTCCGACAGGGCGGGCACATAGCCGCCGGGAAAGATGTATTTGTCGATCCAGGGCGCGGTTATGTCTGGTGGGCCGCTGCGCCCGATCGTGTGGATCAGGGCGACGCCATCCGCCGCCAGCAGATCATGCACGACATGGAAATATGCGTCATACTGGGGGGCACCAACATGTTCGAACATACCCACAGACACGATCCTGTCGAAGGTGCCGCGCACATCGCGATAGTCCTGCAAACGGATGTCGATCTGACCGGTCAGTCCGGCCTCTGCAACCCGGCGGGTGGCAACGGCGTGCTGTTCTTCGCTCAGCGTCACACCCGTGACATGGGCCCCGCAGTCGCGCGCGAGGCTGATCGCCATGCCCCCCCAGCCGCACCCGATGTCCAGCACCCGCATCCCCGGCTTCAACAGCAGCTTGCCGGTGATATGCGCCTTCTTGTCGGCCTGCGCCTGTTCCAGCGTCGCATCGGGGCTGCGGAAATAGCCACAGGAATATTGTTTGTCGGCATCAAGGAAAAGATCGTACAGTTCGCCCCTCAGATCATAGTGATGTGCCACGTTGGCTCTGGCCTTGGGGGCGGGCGCGTATTGGGTGACATGGCGCAGCGCACGGCGGGCGCTGCGGATCGGCTGTTGTATTGTCAGACGGGGCGCGGCCCAGAAATTTTCGATAGCCAGCGCCAGAAATCCGCGCAGATCGTCATTCTCGATGGTCAAGGTGCCGTTCATATACCCCTCGCCTACGGCAAGATCTGGTGCGGTCACGATCTTCCGGGGCAAGGTGGGATCGCTGAGGGTGACGTGGATCGGTGTGCCCTGTCCGGCACAGACGGTGCGCCCAGATGGCAGCGTCACACGCAGCGCGCCCTTCTGGAAAAGACGGGTAGCGAATTTTTCGAACAAACGCTCCCACATGGCAGTGTTTCCCTTTTCTGTGCGGTCATTTGGCACGCCCTGCGACATTCTGTCCAGACTTAAGGCAGATGTCGGCGCCGCACCGGCCACGCTTGCCTTGACTTTCGCTGCTGTCGCAGGTGTATCGGCGCGATCCACATCGTTTGCCCCGGAGGCCCGCCATGCACGCCTATCGCTCTCACACCTGCGCCGATCTGACTGCGGGGGAGGTGGGCCATGATGTGCGCCTGTCCGGCTGGGTGCACCGGGTGCGCGACCACGGCGGTGTTCTGTTTATCGACCTGCGCGATCACTATGGGATGACCCAGGTGTTGTGCGACGGCGACAGCCCGGCCTTTGCGGCACTTGAAAAGGTGCGCGCCGAATGGTGCATCCGCATCGACGGCACGGTCAAGTCGCGCGCAGCGGATCTGATCAACCCCAAAATTCCCACCGGCGAGATCGAGGTGTATGTGCGCGCTCTCGAAGTTCTGGGCGCGGCGGGTGAACTGCCGTTGCAGGTGTTTGGCGATCAGGAGTACCCTGAGGAAACGCGCCTGCGCTATCGCTTTCTCGACCTGCGGCGCGAAAAGCTGCACAATAACATCGTGTTGCGATCCGATGTGGTGCGCGATCTGCGGCAGCGGATGTGGGACCAGGGGTTCAACGAATTCCAGACGCCGATCATCACCGCATCCTCGCCCGAAGGGGCCCGTGATTTTCTGGTGCCCTCGCGCCTGCACCCCGGCAAATTCTATGCCCTGCCGCAGGCCCCGCAGCAGTTCAAGCAACTGATCCAGGTGGCGGGGTTTGATCGGTATTTCCAGATCGCCCCGTGTTTCCGCGACGAGGATCCGCGCGCCGACCGCTCGCCCACCGATTTCTATCAGCTTGACCTTGAGATGAGCTTTGTCACTCAGCAAGACGTGTTCGACACGATTCAGCCGGTGATGCAGGGCTGTTTCGAACGCTTCGGCGGCGGGCGAAAGGTGAACACCGACTGGCCGCAGATTTCCTATCGCGATAGCGCACTGTGGTACGGCACCGACAAACCCGACCTGCGCAACCCGATCAAGATGCAGGTGGTGTCCCAACACTTCGCCGGGTCCGGCTTTGCCATCTTCGCCAAGCTGCTGGAGCAGGAGGGCACCGAAATCCGCGCCATTCCGGCCCCCAAGGGCGGGTCGCGCAAGTTTTGCGACCGGATGAACGCCTTTGCGCAGAAGGAAGGGCTGCCGGGAATGGGGTATATATTCTGGCGTGAGACCAACGGCGAAATGGAGGCCGCAGGCCCCCTCGCCAAGAACATCGGCCCCGAGCGGACCGAGGCGATCCGCCAGCAACTTGGCCTTGGCGTGGGCGATGCGGCGTTCTTCCTCGGCGGCAAACCGGCCGCGTTTGAACGGGTGGCGGGCAAGGCGCGCACGGTGATCGGGGATGAACTGGGGCTGAGCGACACAAACAGTTTCGCCTTTGCCTGGATCGTCGATTTCCCGATGTACGAGCGCGACGAAACCACTGGCAAGATCGACTTTTCCCACAACCCGTTTTCCATGCCTCAGGGCGGGCTTGAGGCGCTGGACGGTGATCCGCTGAACGTGCTGGGGTATCAGTATGATCTGGCCTGCAACGGCTATGAGCTGGTCTCGGGGGCGATCCGCAATCACAAGCCGGAAATCATGTTCAAGGCGTTTGAACTGGCCGGCTACGGCGAGGAAGAGGTGCGCAAGCGGTTCGGCGGCATGGTCAACGCGTTCCAGTATGGCGCGCCACCCCATGGTGGGTGTGCGGCGGGGATCGACCGGATGGTGATGCTGCTGGCGGATGAGGCGAACATCCGCGAGGTGATCATGTTCCCGATGAACCAGCGCGCCGAAGACCTGATGATGGGCGCCCCGTCCGAGCCGATGAACGACCAACTGCGCGAATTGCGCCTGCGCGTCTTGCCGCCTGAAAGCTGACGGCGGCAATGTGCCGCCTGCCGCTGTTGCGCGGGCTTGAAAATCGCGCGGCCAAGCCCCAGCTTTGCAGTCAGGCGATCTGGGGGAATGGGCAAAAGCTGCGATGAAACAGGCGACGATTGCCGCGATCCGGTTCGGGTATGGCCTGGGGGCAGGCCGTCTTGCGGGCTCGGCACCGGACATCATGCAGTCGTTGCGCGCCGCCGATGCGATGGTTTCGGCCTATCCCTTGTTGTCGCTGGCCGAGGCGCTGGCCCTGCGGCGGAATTATTTCAAAACCCAGGATGCTGAAGCATCCGGTGATCCCGAAGCGGTCAAGGCCCACGAGGCCGCGCGCTTGGCCGTGGCCGACACATCGCCCATCCTGCTGCGCCATGTGGTTGCGCGGGCGGTGGCGTCGCCCGCGCCGTTTCGGGAACGGCTGCACCTGTTCTGGCTGGATCATTTCACGACCCGCATCCGGGGTGGTGGCGAAACAGCCTTGGCGCACAGTTTCGCCGACACGGCGCTGCGCGCCACGATGACGCGTCGGTTCGCCGACATGTTGCGCGCCGTGGTCGTTCATCCGCAAATGTTGCTGTATCTTGACCAGACGTCTTCGGTGGGGCCGGGATCGGTGGCAGGGCGGCGGCAGAACCGAGGGCTGAACGAAAATCTGGCGCGCGAGTTGTTGGAGTTGCACACCCTGGGCGTCGGCGGCAGCTATTCGCAGGGTGACGTGATGGAAATGGCGGAATTACTGACCGGATTGCAGTTTCGCCCCAAAGATGGTGGGTTCGCCTTTGTTGCCAACCACGCCGAACCGGGGCCGGAAACCGTGCTTGGCCGCACCTATGGCGGTATGCGGCGCGGTGGGTTGGATGCGATATTCGCGGCGTTGGACGATCTGTCGGTGCACCCCGATACCGCCCGCCACCTCGCGCGCAAACTGGTGGTGCATTTCGTGTCTGACCGTCCCGATCCGGCGCTTGTCGCCCATGTCGCGGCGCGGTGGCGCGAAACCGACGGCGATTTGATGCAGGTCTACGACGCATTGTTGGAACATCCCGCTGCCTGGGGGGCATTGGGCGGCAAGGCAAAGCAACCGCTGGATTTTATCATCTCGGCCTTCCGGGCGCTGGGTATGACGGGTGCGGATGTCATGGCGTTGCCGCGACAACCTTTTCAGGAAATGGTGGTGAACGCCCTGGCCGGGATGGGGCAACCTTTCATGCGTGCGCCCGGTCCCGATGGGTGGAAAGAGGCGGACGAGGCCTGGATTACCCCAATTGGCCTGTCACAGCGCATTCGCTGGGCCATGCGCAATCCTTCCCGTTTGGTCAAACCGCTGCCTGATCCGCGTGATTTTGTGGTGCAGGCGCTGGATGATGCCGCAACTCCGCAACTGATCTGGGCCGTGGGGGCGGCGGACACGGTGGCGCAGGGGGTTGGCCTTGTGCTGGCCTCGACCGAATTCAACCGCAGGTAGGGATCTGACACATGGTGCGCAATATGACACGGCGGGGTCTGCTGGGGCGCGGTGCGGCCATGATCGGGTGTTCGACGGCGGCGCATCCGCTGTTGTCTACCGTCACTTTGGCGTCTGCCCAGTGGGACACGCGGCTGGTGGTGATGATTCTGCGGGGGGCCATGGATGGGCTGGACGTGGTGCGCCCGGTGGGCGATCCGGCATTCGCCGCCTTGCGCCCGGGGTTGCTGGGTGCGCCAGGGCTGCCGCTGGATGGTTTTTATGAAATGCATCCGGCGCTTGCACCCTTGCAGCCGCTGTGGCAGTCTGATCAATTGGGTTTTGTTCACGCCGTTTCGACCCCTTACCGCGACAAGCGCAGCCATTTCGACGGCCAGGATCTGCTTGAAGCCGGCACGGGGATGGACGTGCCTCTGGCGGCTCGGCGGGAAGGCTGGTTGAACCGGTTGTTGCAAGGCTTGCCTGGCCTCGACAGCCAGACCGCCTTTGCCATCGGACGTGACGAGATGAAGGTTTTGTCCGGCTCCGCACCGGTCATGAACTGGGTGCCGTCGGTAAGTTTGACGGTGTCGCCGCAATCGCGACTGTTGCTGGAACAGTTGTACCATGCCGATCCCTTGTTCCGCGATGCGGCGCTTGAGGCGATCGAGTTGACTGAACTGGCCGTACCTGACGCAACGTCGGAGCGGGGCAGGGCGCTTGCACAAATGGTTGGGGAGGGCGGGCAAAATGCGATGATCCGCAGCCTTGCAGGATTTGCTGCCGAACGATTGTTTCAAGACACCCGTATTGCCGCATTTTCCCTTGGCGGGTGGGATACGCACCGCCGGCAAGACAGCACTCTGCCCAAGGCGCTGGGCCAGTTGGCCGACGCCATCCTGACGCTGCAAACCGGTCTGGGGCCGGTTTGGGGCAAAACCGTGGTGATCGCCATGACAGAGTTTGGTCGGACGGTGCGCGAAAACGGGTCGAAAGGCACTGACCACGGCACAGGTGGGGCAATGATTTTTGCTGGTGGGGCATTGCGCGGTGGCCGGGTGCTGGGCCGGTGGCCAGGGCTGGACGAGGCCGACCTGTATGCCCGACGCGATTTGTTGCCGACCGGTGACGTGCGCAGCTATGCCGCATGGGCGCTGCGCGACGCCTTCGGGATTGATCGTGCCGTTCTGGAAGGCATGGTGTTTCCCGGGCTGACCCTGGGTGACAATCCGGGACTGTTGAGGTAAAGTCTCAGACGGCGGATATGATGCCGACCGCGGCGTCGGTCGCGATTTCTGCCTTGCCGCCCATGATCGTGCCGGCCAAGGCCAGGCAAAGAGACAGCGCACCCAACGCCAGAACGACGCGATCCAGAAGATCCGACTGACGTTCATGGCGCATGACGGTTTCGACCAGCTTTTCCATTTTTTCGCTTCTCTCGAAAGTGGGCTGTGATGCCATACCCAAGTTGTTTGAATGGGAATGTCGCATTGGAAACGGTCATAAATGGGTTTGAATCGGCACATCACTGTGGCGCTTCTGTGAAAGTCGGCTTTGCAAGGGATGCAATCGGCCAAGACTTCTGGACGAAATCGGTCATATGGCGATGGGTCGCGTGTTCAGTCGTTCATGGACAAGGGCCGATACGACCGACATCTGCGATCCGGTGGGTTGGCCTGCATCCGACAACGCCGCCAGTCTGGCGGTGGCCATGGCCAAATCGCCGTCTCCGATGCTGCGTGCGAGCCCCGACAGAAAACCGGTGGCATAGGTCAACCGTTCGTCAGTATTGGCCGTCTCAAGCAATTCCGACACATGGGACAGATCATCCTGCAAAGCCAATGGATCCGGGCGCACCCGTTCGTTCAGCACAGCGCGCGGACTGTTCCTCTGGCCACCCTGCGGCAGAAGCGTCAGTACTGTTTCAAGCAATTGACCGATATGCGACAGCGGTTTTTCCAGAAATGCATCGGCCCCGGCACGCAGGGCCAGCCCGCGCAGCGACGGATCGCCCGAAACGGCCAAAAGAACAGGCAGCCTTGGCCGCGACTGGGCCAATTCCCGGATCAGGTCATGACCCGAACCGTCGGGAAGGCCCAGATCAATGATCGCAACGGATGGGCGATACACCCTGAGATGCCGCGCGGCAGCGGCCAGGGTATCGGCCCGCCGAATCCGGGCGCCACACCGCAGACACATGAGACGCATTGCCTCGCTTGCAAAGCGACTGTCCTCAACGATCAGAACTGTCTGACCCAACAATGGACGTTCCGCCGTTGGTTTGAACGGAAACAGGAATTCATCTTGCATGTCCGGCATTGTGATGTTCCTCAAATGTGCCGCAGAATCATCTCTTCTGACCCTAGCCGCCAAATGGCTAATCCTCGGTTAACCGTGGCCTGCCTGCGGCCTCGCGCCCCTTGCGGCAAGACGCAGCGCTGGCCATAAGGGCCCAAACAGCCAAAGTGGATCGCAGCCCATGATCGGACGCCTCAATCATATTGCCATCGCCGTGCCTGACCTTGACGCCGCGATGGCCCAGTACCGGGACGTGCTGGGTGCCGCGGTTGGCGCGCCCCAGGATGAACCCGATCACGGGGTGACGGTGGTGTTCATCGAGCTGCCCAACACCAAGATCGAGCTGTTGTTTCCCTTGGGCGACGACAGCCCCATCGCCAGCTTCCTCGTAAAGAACCCGGCCGGCGGCATCCATCACATGTGTTACGAGGTCGAAGATATTCGCGCGGCGCGCGACCGGCTGATGGCCAGCGGTGCCCGAGTTCTCGGCAGCGGCGAACCGAAAATCGGCGCCCACGGCAAGCCTGTGCTGTTCCTGCACCCCAAGGATTTCAACGGCTGCCTGATCGAACTTGAACAGGTCTGATCTTTCTTGCGTCAGTCACGCATAAACGCGACGTTTTCCCAAACAGGAGCCTGATCATGGGCATCACATCCGCCATCGTCCTTTTTGCCGTTCTGTGGTTCCTGACGATGTTCATCGCTTTGCCGATCGGGCTGCGCACCCAGGGGGACGAGGGCGTGGTGGTGCCCGGCACACATGCCGGCAGTCCGACCAACCTGAACATGAAGCGCAAGGCGCTGTGGGTCACTGCCATTGCGGCGGTGCTGTGGTGTATCATTGCAGGGGTTATCTTTTCAGGTGCGATCACCGTGGCCGATTTGGACTGGTTCGAGCGGATGGGCCCGAACGGGCCAGCCGATGGAACAGGTGGGTGAAGGTCGCCGCCCCCAGCACCGGCACCAGAAGATTGACCAGCGGCACCATCAGCGGCAAGGCCATCAGTGCCCCGGCCAGCCAGATCTGTATACCGTGGCGGCGGCGCATCGCGCGCATCTCGGCGCGGGTCAGGCGGCGCAGGGCGACCAGCTGAAAATATTCGCGGCCTAACAGATAACCGTTCAGCAGCACAAAGATCAGCGGACCCAGCGGCAGGAAAAAGGCATAGATTGCGAAGGCCACGATATTTGCCAGAATAAGCACGCCCAGAAACCCCACGCTGTCTTTCAGCCCGTCGAAAAACCCGACACGCACCGCCGGGGGCAACTGCGGATAATGGCGATCTTCAACAGCGTCCGCCACGTCATCCAGAAACAGCGAGGTAAAGGCCGAAGCCACGGGAATCATCAGAAAAACCGACAGCACCAGCATGAAGATGATCGAGGCCCCCGACAGAAGGTCGTTCACCCAAGTCACCTCGCCGAGACCGGGAATTGTCAGTTGATCGGGGGTGATCCAGTTCACAAGCCCCAGAAAGGCGGCATAGATGGCGAACAACAGCACCACGGTCAGCGCCAGCCCCAGAAACAGCACGCGGCGGAATCGCCTGTCGCCCAACTGCCGCAAGGCACGCAGGAAATCTGCCAGGATCACGGGCGAAACCAGGTGCTGATGGCGTCGATGTCGGGGCGGG
>JAACVA010000301.1 GCA_009992615.1 Rhodobacterales bacterium | reverse complement strand
GCATTGCCGAACTTGTCAGGCAGGGCGTCGGCAAGCAGCCCGGGCAGGCCTTTGAAGGTTGTCCAGGCAAGTCCCGGGAATTCGTAGGGGGCTTCGCGCAATGGCATCGCCAGGGGCGAAACTTCAATTCCGCTTTGGAGGAAGTCCGGATTGTACTGGAATACGCCGAGCCGGCGGTCCGCCACCCAGGTGACGGCGCCAATGATTGTTCCCCACAATTCGATTCTGGCAGTATCAACCATTGTCTGTCTCGTCGCCCCAGGTCCAGGCGCCCGCCGGGGACGGGCGGGACGTTGCCGGGCGCGCGCGCTGGCGCTCCTGACGGCTGGCGCCCAGCCGCTCCATTGGACGGACGGATGGATCGGGCAGGAAGGACGACAGTTGATCCTGCAACCCAAGAGCGATCATGACGCGTATCAGGGTATCAAAGGCCACACCGTCGCCCTTTTCGAGCCGACGCAAGGTCCGGACGCCGATGCCGGCTTCAGCGGCGAGATCGGCTTGCGTTCTGTTCTGGGTAAGCCGCAAGGCCTCAAGGCGTTCGCACAGGGCGCGCTCGATCTGTTCGCTGGTTGCAACCGAGAAGTCGATAGAATAGGTCATATGTGGCCGTTTTTCCAACAAATTGGACTTTATCGGCAATATATGTCCGGATAGTGAATGCGCAACACGCACTTATATATAATCGGCCATATATAGCTGATTGACGGCAGATTTCGCGAATAAGCGGCAAGATAAGACCGAATAAAATATGGGATAGCCAGCGGCGATTTAGGCGCGAAAAGGGAAACCGCTATCGAACACTGAGACGCTTGGGAACGGTGGTCCGGCCTTGACGTTACAATCCAGCGGCAAGTTGGACCTGGCCACCATGGCACAGGCCTGAGATTCCGGCAAATTCTGCCGGGGTTTTTCCATTGTGAGCCATGTGAGGCCGGCTCTCATTGTAGTCGATCCGCCACGCCTCTGCGAGCCGCTGTGCCTCAGCCAGCGAAGCGAACCAGTTCAGGTTTAGGAACTCATCGCGCAGCGACCCGTTGAACGACTCGATATGCGCATTGTCGGTTGGCGTGCCGGGCCTGGAAAAGTCCATCCTGACCTTGTGATGGTAAGCCCAGAGATCAACGATCTGACCAGTGAATTCGGCGCCATTGTCGCAAAATACCGCTTCGGGCCGTCCACGCAAATAGACCAGCCGGTTCAGCACCCGCACGACATCCTCACCCCGCAAACGTGAGCCGACTTCAACTGCAAGGGCCTCCCGCGTGAACACATCCAGCACTGTCAGCAAACGGATCTTGTTGCCGTTCGAAAGTTGATCGTGGACGAAATCCATGCTCCACGCATGGTTCGGGCGGGAGGGGTGGCATCGGGCCTCACGATGAACCGCCATCTTGCGCCGGCGGGGCCGTTTAGACCGCAAACACAGGCCTTCTTCGCGATAGAGACGGTAGACGACGTTCTTGCCCACTTGCCAGCCCTCACGCTTCAGCATGACATGCACCCGTCGGTATCCAAACCGGATCCGTGTCACCACGATCTCATGCATGCGCAGGCGCAGTGCGGTCAACGGGTCCCGCGTAGATGGCTTGCGCTGCGTTGAGCGATGCTGGCGTGTCAGGCGGCAGGCCCTACGCTCGGAGTAGCCATGTGACGCCCGCACATAGTCTACAACCTGCTTCATGAGCGATGGCCGGGAAACTTTTTTGACAGCACATCCTGCAGGACGGCCTTGTCGAGGCTCAACTCGGCTACGAGCTTCTTAAGCCGCGTGTTCTCCTCCAGGACCTGCTTCAACTCCCGGACCTGATCGGACTCCAGACCAGCGTATTTCTTCTTCCAGCGGTAATACGTCATCTCGGAAATACCAAGTTGCCGGATCAAGTCGGCAACCGGCATCCCCATCTCAACCTGCTTCAGCGCGGCAACAATCTGTTCAGTCGAATAACGTCTCTTCTTCACGAACTTCCTCCTTCAGGAAATCCGCTGGAAAACTAACACAAAGTCCGGACCACTTTCACCCGGTCACGTCATCTGGACCGGTCAGCCAGGCATTACCAGAGCGGAGCGGAAAAAACTGCTGGAAAAGAAAAAGCCCTGCGCAGGGCAGGGCTTTCGCTCAATTGGGACGCTGCGATGCGATCACGCGTCCGGGCGAACGATGCTGCCAGAGAGGTTCATGATGACCTGGTCAGCATCGAAATAGGCTGCATCATCCGGTTTTGGACCTTTGCTCATGAGGATCTCAGCCGATGCGATATAGCGCGTCGATTCCCGGTATTCCGCGCCGCCCCAATAGGGGTCGTAGTATCCCCAGCGTGGCCAGAACGGATCATAGGCATAGGCCCGGCTACGATAATAGGCCGAGCGGGGGCCGAAATAGACATAGTCCAGATAGAAGTGGTCGTAGTACGGCGCGTAGGCGCCGCCGCCGACGGGCACGATCCGGCTTTGCGAATCCGTATCCCGGTGCACGACGCGGAATGTGTCATACCCGTTCAGCTTGGTCAGTTCCGCCGCGCGATAGAGGAGATAGGTCTCCACCGTCTTGCGGTCTGTCAGACTGTTGCCCGCGAACTCGACACGGAAACGGTTGTTTTCGATCTGTTGTTCGGAATAGCCGCGGCTCGAAGAGTCGAGCGCCGCCTGATACGGCGTCGCGGTCGCGCAGGCGCCGAGCAGGGCGAGCGCTGCAATCGCAGCGGGAAGAGCGAGTTTTGGCATCTTGAAGAACCTCCGGCTCACATGGATATCCAATATATATGGATCCTGCAGCCTGAACGCCAGTTGAACCATACCGCTGGTCGCACTGTTTGGGATGA
>JAACVA010000298.1 GCA_009992615.1 Rhodobacterales bacterium | reverse complement strand
GGCCGAGCTTCCGCGCGCGACCGTCCACTGAACGAAAACGCCGACGCGCCTTGGCGCGTCGGCGATGTGCCGAAGGGAAGCGCACCACCTAGGTGGGGTGCACAATGCAGCGTATCTTCCTACGGCGCACCGCGCCGAATGTCATGAGTCCGGTGGCAAGAAGCGCTGCCCCGGCTGGTAGCGGGACCGGAGCGGGAGTGCCGCCTGGACTCCCAAAATCCGGGCCAGCAAGGGATAACATTCCGTTCCGGATCGAGATATCGAAGCCCGATGCGCCTGCGAGGCCGAGGATTGACAGATCGATAAGATCGGGCGTTGCGAAAATCTCGGCTGCGCCCCCGATGCTCAGAATATCGAATGTTGCATCAGATGCCGGGACATACCCGTCGAGAAAGCGGATTTCTATGGATAATCCGCTCGGTGTCAGGAGATCGCCTGAGACGAAAAGCTGATCGATAAGCCCGACCGTCGGGCCAACGATTTCGAACTGCAGCATTCCTGAAACTACGTTGAGATCGCCAAAAATACTCATGACGCCCGGCGAGGTTCCCGGCGCAACGACGCCCCCATCGACAATGACGTCGCCGCTGATGGAGCCGCCGTCACCGGAAAGAATGCCGCCCTCACCGACATACACCACTGGCGCAGTCACATTGCCGCTATCACTCACGATCAGCGCGCCGCTGCCGGGCCCGCCTCCGAACGCCAAAGGTGAGCCGACAATAATTGAACCCGAGGCTGAGACAGTTGATCCAGCACCAGTGACAATAAGCGTGCCGTTACCGGCTTCAGGTTTGCCAAAGTCGGCGAAGGCGGCCCCGACTTGCACCGAACCGCGCGTTGCGCCGCTCACGATGACTTCGGAGCCGTCCGCGACAATTGTCACGCCTGTCGAGCCTGCGCTGCTGGCGATAATGAACAGAGAGTCGTCGCCGGAGACCGTAACTGTCGCCCCTTCGTCGACGATCAGCGAGCCGAAACTTCCGGTGTCTTGGGCCACCGTCATACGGGCGTTGCCATTCGGCGCCAAAAGCGCTATTTCCGACGAAGGACCCGATACGCGGCCAGTCCCGGTGGTCCCTTCTTCGCGCCCGAACCAAAGGAAAGACCAAAACTGATTGGAACTCAGCAAGAGCGTTCCATCTTCGATTGTCAAAGCACCGAAACCAGCGGGCACGCCTGCGCCGACGGCTAGTTGTGCGCCGACCTCATTCGCTTCTTCTACATAGGTTTGCGTATTAACGAAGGCGAGAGCGCCACCGTCGCGTATCGTCACTTGGCCCGTAGCGCCGTCGCGACCAATCCATCCCTGAACCGGAGAAAAGTCGGCACCGTTCAGTTGTACGCGAGATCCGACCCCTTCGATGGACAATGACGACGCGAACGGGCCACGCCGCCCCACATTCAAGTCGGCGCCAGAGACTCTCGCGCTCGGGTCCGAGCCTTCGCTCAGTTCGACAACCGTCCCGTCGTCAACAGTTATCGATCCACCTCCACGTATGTCGCCGATCCGAATCTCGCCGCCGGAAGTAGGAAACGCAGGGTCAGCGTTTTCGAGTGTTATGCTTGCAACCCCAGTGATCAGTGTCGCCGCGCCAGCGGTATAGCCGACACCTAACAGGCCGAACGTCATTATAATAAAGATTCTTCTCATCATGAACCCCCTCATGATTGTTCATAAAACAGAAGCATATTTCGATCCTTTTTTTTAATGAATTTTTTTTGACAATGCGAACGATGCGTAGCGCTGCCGGACGGGGCGCGCGTGGACGCGGCGCGCGACGACGTGATGGGGATGGTGCGGGCGCACTTCCGGCCCGAGTTCCTGAACCGGCTC
>JAACVA010000297.1 GCA_009992615.1 Rhodobacterales bacterium | reverse complement strand
TATAATCGTTTTTCAATTTTATTTCAGATAGATACCGGTTCATTCGTCGCCGTGCAAGCCTCGGCGCCGGCAGGATCGTACGCCGGCATCGCAAGGTTCGGCGCTGACGCAGGATCGGCTGTGTCGTTTTTCGCCCGCTCCGAAGGCAGCGCTATCGCGTCACCATCTTCCGAATGTGGGGTACTCGCCACGGCGTCGGCGCAGGTCATTGCGAACAACGCCGACATGACCTGTCGCTCCGCATCACAGCAGCGGTGATTCATTCCATCCCATCCCGGCCCGCGCCGCCCAGGCCTGCCCACCGAAGGACAGGCTCGGGGTTAACCCGCCCGCTGCTTCTTCTTTGGTCAAATACTCCGGGGAGCGCGAGGGGCTGGCCCCTCGCTTGCAACGGCACAAAACGGTGCGCCGCCCGCTGCTTTCGCGCAGCCATTGGGCGCGGTTCGGGTCTTGTTGGGTTCATCATGGGATTGTTGCACCTTTCCCTGTCGCCTCCGGTTTTATCATCGGACAGCAGCTGCTGATGGACGGCGGGTCGTATCCGGGCAGTGTCTGAACCGGGGCCTGTCTGGCCGATGTCGGATTTTGGATATTCATAACAAAAATACGCAGCGACGTTGACCTTTGGTTTACCGATCCGTTCGTAGTCTGATTGCGATTTGAATTGCGAAGGGCAGTGTAACCCATGGATCGAACAGCGCAGGAGTGGCAGGTGGGGTATTGCCCCCCGTTGCACGCCGAGGTCGGGCCGGTGCGGGCGGTCCCGCCGGGCTGGTCGCGTGTTCTTGAGGTGTCCGGGGCGGGCACCGCGCCCGGGCTGGCGCCAACTCTGGCCACGCGGGCCCGGGTTCTGGCCTTGTCCCAGTTGGCCGAGGACGCGGTACTGCGCCCGGCCGATCCGGGGGGGTGGTGTCACGAAACCCGCGCGGCCCTCGCCGCCCGTGTGGCCCGCCTGAACCACGAAGACGCATTGGCCAACCATCATCTGGCCAGGGCCGGGGCGTATTCCGCCCTCGGCAATCCGGCCCATGTCGGGCAGGGGGCCCGGATACGCGCCGCGCTGGCCTTTCTCGACGTGTTGAGCCAGGATCCTCGGGATATGGATGGCAATGACGTGTCCCGCCTGCATCACGTTGGCATCAGCGATGCGGACATCGTGCGCCTTGCCGATCTGGGGGCATTTCTGTCGTTTCAGGTGCGTCTTGTGGCCGGGCTGCGCCTGCTGGCCGAGGCGCAGCCATGAGTGATGTCATCCGCAAGTTTACAAAGGTGATTCCCGCATGGCGCGCACGGCTTGCGCCGGGCGATACTTCCGCGATGACCCCTGTCCAAGCCCGGGCTTTGAGCATCGCTGCGCCCTTGGGTCAGGCAGATGATCTGCTGCGCCTGCTTGCCCATGACCCTGAAACGCTGTCAGCGCATACGCCGCTGTTTCACGGCATCATGTACGGTGCCGCAGGGCTGGACCGCGCGGCGCGGGAACTGGCGGCGATCGGGGCATCTATGGAGAACGGCTGTGTGTTCTGTGCCGCCACCCATGCCGATCGTCATATCCGCCTCGTCAATGACACCCGAGTGGTGGATGAGGTGTTTCGTTTTGGCGCCGATGCAGACCTTGGGCCGCGTGATCGTGCGGTGTTCGACTTTGCCCGCCACCTGTCGGATGCGCCACCGCGTGCCGACCGCGAAGATGTCGAAAATCTGCGCGGTGTCGGTCTGAACGACACTGACATTCTGGATCTTGTCCTGTCCACGGCGCTGTTCGCCTGGACAAACCGGTTCACGCATGTGCTGGGAGACCCGGTGCGCGCGCCCTAGGGACGGCCCCTTGTACGCGCGCATCGGCGAAAGCGTGAGAGGCCGACCGAATGGCGATCCTAAAAGAACGCTTGCAGCCCGGTCTGGGCACGTCCCATAATCAAGGCATGAACATCATGGGTGCCTTC
>JAACVA010000235.1 GCA_009992615.1 Rhodobacterales bacterium | reverse complement strand
TCAATCCGACCCGATGGAACTTTGTCCACTGGGCAATCGCGAACTGGGAAACGCAACTGCCGCTGACCGTGCTGTTGGGCTTGGTTCTGGTCATCGGATACATCGTTTACCTGCGCGCCACGCTGCGCTCGATCGGGGCGATTGGCATGGCTCTGGTGGCGGCTTTGGTGGGGGCGCTGTTCTGGGTGCTGTATGATTACGGCGTGCTGCGGCTGGATGACCCTGACATGAACACATGGCTGGCGCTGTTGGTGATTTCCCTCGTCCTTGGAATCGGCCTCAGTTGGAGCCTGGTGCGGCGCAAGCTGTCGGGTCAGGCTGATGTCGACGACATTGACGAATAGGCCGCCGCCAAGACGTTGATCCCGTGGTCCATGGCTGCCGGATGCGCCGACCCTGCCGCGCGCCGTCAATCCGTTGGGGCGAAAACACCGCAATGGCCGATGTCGCCAGTACGCGGGGCGCATAGGGGGTTGCGGCGAAGGCAATCGCCTTCTAGATACCGCCTGTCGCAAAGCCAAAGGCCGCCGTCATGGAAAACATCGTTCTTGTCGTTCATCTGATCCTGGCGCTGTGCCTGATCGGCGTTGTGTTGCTGCAACGCTCCGAAGGCGGGGGCCTTGGGATGGGCGGCGGCGGCGGCGGCGCTATTTCGTCGCGGGGTGTCGCCACGGCGCTGACCAAAATGACCTGGATCTTCGCAATCTGTTTTATCGGCACGTCAATCGCCCTGACGGTGATCGCGGCACAGAAATCGGCCGGAACCTCAGTCATCGACCGGCTGGGCGTCGAGGCACCGGTCGAACCGGCCGTTCCGGCGCCTTCGGGCAGTGATCTGTTGCCGCCGCCGGTGACGGATGGACCGCTGACGCCGCCGCGCGCCGACTGACCCCCAACAAGGTTTGGGGCGCCCGATTTGCGCCCCTAGATGCTGCGGTCCGGTTGCGGGCGGGCCGCAAATCCTGTAAGGCTTGAACCCCGTGGTGGTGTGTTTCGCGCACCGCATTTCAAAGTGTTTGCGCGTCGTCGCGGCAATGATTCACGGGGGATGCCAGACCATGGCACGATATGTATTCATCACGGGCGGCGTTGTTTCCTCGCTGGGCAAAGGGCTGGCCTCGGCGGCCCTTGGGGCGCTGTTGCAGGCCCGCGGGTTTTCGGTGCGGCTGCGCAAGCTTGACCCCTACCTGAACGTCGATCCCGGCACGATGAGCCCGTTTGAACATGGAGAGGTGTTCGTCACCGACGATGGCGCGGAAACCGATCTCGATCTGGGCCATTACGAACGGTTTACCGGGGTTGCGGCGCGCAACACCGATTCGGTGTCGTCGGGGCGGATATATTCCCGCGTTCTGGAAAAGGAACGCCGCGGCGATTACCTCGGCAAAACCATTCAGGTGATCCCCCACGTTACAAATGAAATCAAGGATTTTCTCAGGATTGGTGCGGATGAGGTGGATTTCATGCTGTGCGAGATCGGCGGCACAGTGGGCGACATAGAGGGCCTGCCGTTCTTTGAGGCGATCCGCCAGTTCGCCCAGGACCGGCCCCGGGGCGAGTGCATCTTCATGCATCTTACACTGCTGCCCTGGCTGGCCGCGTCGGGCGAACTGAAAACCAAGCCGACCCAGCACAGCGTCAAGGAATTGCGCAGCATCGGCATCGCTCCCGATATTCTGGTGTGTCGCAGCGAAAAGCTGATCCCGCAGAAGGAACGCGAAAAGCTGGCGCTGTTTTGCAACGTGCGCCCTGACAGCGTGATCGCCGCCTATGACCTGAAATCGATCTATGAGGCGCCGCTGGCCTATCACCGCGAAGGGCTGGATCAGGCGGTGCTGGATGCCTTCAACATTTCCCCTGCCCCGCGCCCCAACCTGACCCGCTGGGAAGATGTGCATGACCGCATCCTCAACCCCGAGGGCGAGGTGCGTATCGCCATCGTCGGCAAATATACCCAGCTTGAGGATGCCTATAAATCCATCGCCGAGGCGCTGACCCATGGTGGCATGGCCAACCGCGTCAAGGTGCGGATCGAATGGGTGGATGCCGAGCTGTTTGAACGCGGCGATGCTGCCGCCTCGCTGGAGGGGTTTCACGCCATTCTGGTGCCCGGCGGTTTTGGCGAACGCGGCACCGAGGGCAAGATCAAGGCCGCCGAATACGCCCGCACCCGCAAGATCCCGTATCTGGGCATCTGTCTGGGAATGCAGATGGCCGTGATCGAGGCGGCGCGCCATCTGGCCGGCCTGCCCGAGGCAGGATCAGAGGAATTCGATCACGAGGCCGGGAAAAAGCGTTTTACGCCCGTGGTCTATCACCTCAAGGAGTGGGTGCAGGGCAACCACACCGTGGCGCGGCGTCTGGATGACAACAAGGGTGGCACGATGCGTCTGGGTGCCTATACGGCCCATCTGGCCGAAGGATCGAAGGTCGCCCAGATCTATGGCACCACGGTGATAGAAGAGCGCCACCGCCACCGCTATGAGGTGGATCTGACCTATCGCGCCGCGCTTGAGGCGAAGGGGATGAAGTTTTCCGGCATGTCCCCCGATGGCCGCCTGCCCGAGATCATCGAAGTGGAAGACCACCCGTGGTTCATCGGTGTGCAATTCCACCCCGAGCTGAAATCCAAACCCTTCGACCCGCACCCCCTGTTCAAGGATTTCGTTCGGGCGGCGAAAGAGGTGTCGCGGTTGGTCTGATCACGCCAGCATCCCCGTATCGCCGCAGATCGAAATCGCCTGCCCCGAGATTGTCCGCCCGCGGTGCGAGGCAAGAAACAGGATCTGATCCGCGATCTGCTGTGGCGTGACATATTCCTTGAGCGAGGTATAGGAAAACGCCCGCGCCTCGATCTGGGCGAAACTCTTGCCCAGCTGCTGCGCTTTGGCCTCGAGCACACGGCGTTGCCGCGCGCCCGCCACCAGCCCCGGCAGGATGGCGTTGACCCGCACGCCCTGCCCGCCCAGCTCGATCGCCAGGGATTTGGTAAACCCGATCACCCCCCATTTGGCCGCTGAATAGGGCGAGCGCAGGGCAAATCCAACGCGCCCGGCCATCGACGACAGGTTGATCATCGACGCATTTGCGCTGTTGATCAGGGCGGGCACAGCAAGGCGGGCAATGTTGAACTGGCCGGTCAGGCAAACGGCGATGCACCTGTCCCACTCTTCCGGCGCGATGTCCTGCACCGCACCTGTCGGCCCGGCGATGCCCGCATTGTTGACCAGACAGTCCAGCCGGCCCAAAACCCCCAGTGCGTCATCCATGAACCGCGCGACCGAGGCACGATCGGCCACATCACAGATGAAACCGGTGATCGCCGGGTCACTGTCCGCCAATACCGCAAGCGCTGCCGGATCGACATCGCAGACAACGACGCGCGCACCTTCGGCCCCGAAAGCGCGCGCGATTTCCAACCCGATGCCCGCCGCACCCGCCGTCACGATCACACGATGCCCATTCAATCCCAGATCCATCCTTGGCCCCCCTGCCCATTGCTGCTAGCGTCCGGCGAAACATCCCGCCCGGAGATCACAATGGCCAAAGGATACTGGATCGCCAACAACATCGTGCACGATGCTGTTACTTATGACACCTATAAGGCCGCGAACGCGCCGGTATTTGCCAAATGGGGCGCAAGGTTCATCGTGCGCGGTGGCCAGCAGCGTGCGGTAGAGGGCGATCCGTTTCCGCGCACGGTTGTCATCGAATTCGACAGCTATGCCGATGCCATCGCCTGTTACGACAGCCCCGAGTATCAGGCCGCAAAGGCACTGCGCGATCCGGTGTCCGAAGGGCGGGTGGTCATTGTTGAAGGCTATGACGGTTAGATCGCGTGCTGTCCTACCAGCATGGCTATCACGCGGGCAATCTGGCCGACGTGCACAAGCACGCGCTGTTGGCCTGGGCGCTGGACTATCTGACGCAAAAGGACAAACCGCTGTCCTATATCGAAACTCACGCCGGACGCGGGCTGTATGATCTGGCGGCACCCGAGGCGTTGAAAACCGGCGAGGCGGCGGCGGGCATTGCACGCATGGCGCCGCTGTTGCCGCCCGCTCACCCCTATCTGCGGGTGCTGGAACAGATGCGCGCGGCCCATGGCGAAAACGCCTATCCCGGCTCGCCCTTGATTGCCGAACATCTGCTGCGTGACACAGACACGATCCACCTGGCCGAACTGCACCCCGCCGAACATGCCGCACTGTCTTCAGTATCGGGCGGGCGGGTGCACCGGACCGATGGCCTGACCCTGGCGCAATCGCTGTTGCCCCCCACCCCCCGGCGCGGTTTGCTGCTGATCGATCCCAGCTATGAGGTAAAGGACGATTACGCCACCATGGCAAAGGCCCTGCCGCACCTGCACGGAAAGTGGAACGTCGGCATCCTGATGTTGTGGTATCCGCTTCTGCCTGACGGGCGCCACCGACCGATGGCGCGGGCGATCACCGACGCAATCCCCGGCACTCTGCGCCACGAGGTTGGCTTTGCCCCGGCCCGCCCGGGCCACGGGATGCAGGGCAGCGGCATGGTGGTGGTCAACCCACCCTGGGGCATGGCCGCTCAGGCGGCCATGCTCGACCGCCTGTTCAAACGCCTGTAACGCGCCTCAGAAATCCAGGGTGATACGACGGGTCAGGCCAATGCGCAGGCCATACTGGTCACGCTCGCCGCGCTGCACGATCGGGCTGTCGGCGGCGTCATTCGTGAACCTGTCATAGGTCAGTGCGCCTTCAACACCCCAGTCATCATTGATCCGGTATTGCGCGCCCAATTCAATCCCCGCGCTCAGCAAACCGCCTTGGGCATTGAACGCCCCCCCGGCATAGCCTGCTGCCGCCTCGGCCGCGCTGACCCCGAAGTAGGTCTGCGCGTATTTGTCCGAACCGAGAAACAGCCGCGGTCCGGCCGAGAGGGTCAGCCGATCAGAGGCCTGCACTTTGACATCGGCGCCGATTTCACCCACGATGCTTTCGTGGCCAACGATGCCATAGCGCAGGTCGGCGAAAGCGTCGAAATTGCGCGAGGTATAACCGACACCCAGCCCCAGTTCGACACTGGCGTCCACGTCGTTCAAACCGGTCAGTTCAGGATATTTGGCAGTCTCCCGCTTGTCGATATAGCGGAACGAACCGCGCAAACCCAGTCCATATTGCGGATCGTTGGCATCGCTGCTGCCAAAGCTGCGCCCGCCAGGCAGGCGCGCGAAATTCAGGCCAAACCCGAAATCCGGACCGACGCTGTAATCGCCGGAACCGAAATAATCGGGGGTGACGGCGGCACCGCCGCGCAGCGTGAAGATCAGGTCTGGCGTGGCGACGGGCGCGGCCTGATAAACCGGCTCCGCCTCGGTTGGTGCGGCGGTGATGTTGCCTGCCAAAAGGCCGGAGGGTGCTATGAGGGCAACAAGAGCAAGACAGCGGGGCAACAGAGCCATGGGACAGATCCAGATATTCAACAATCGTTAGACTGATATATAGGGCGAACATCCTGCGTTTGAACCGTGCAAAACAGAACATCGTGCCCTATGGTATTTCTGCCATACACGGCCTTTCCCCGGTCGCGCCACCGGACTATATCATTTCCATGTTCGCAGAATTCATCAGACGCCTCATGGCACCAAAACCCACACGCCTGTCGGTCCCCGATGCCCGTCTGGCCCTCGCTGCCCTGTTGGTGCGCATCGCCAGGACGGATGGCGATTACGCCGATGTCGAAATCGCGCGGATCGACAGGGTGTTGATGCGCCACCACGCCCTGTCCCCTTTCGAGGCCGCAGCACTGCGCCGCGAGGCTGAAACGCTTGAATCCGAAGCCCCAGACACGGTGCGCTTTACCCGGGCGATCAAGTATGCCGTGGCCTTTGAGGACCGTGTTGGCGTGATCGAGGCGCTGTGGGAAATCGTGCTGGCCGATGGGGTGCGCGATGTCGATGAGGATGCGCTGTTGCGCCTTGTCGCGCCAATGCTCGGGCTGAACGATCGCGACAGCAACCTGGCCCGCCAGAGGGTCGAAGAACGCCTAGCCTAGCAAGCCCGCGGCAGGCTGCACAAATCAAAGGCAGATGTGCCGCAAACGTGCGCTTACACAACGTCAACTGTCATTTCTTCGTTGCAATCCACGCCGTGAACCGTCCTTATCGCGGGGCATCAGCAACCCATGGCCCCCGCGTGACTGAAACCCCGCCTGTCATCGAAATCCGCGATCTGCACAAAAGCTATGGTGCGCTCGAGGTGCTGAAAGGTGTCGACATGGTGGCGCCGCGCGGTCACGTCGTTTCCTTGATCGGGTCCTCCGGGTCGGGCAAGTCGACGCTGCTGCGCTGTGCCAACCTGCTTGAAGACAGCCAGCAAGGCGAAATCCTGTTCGAAGGCGAACCGATCATCTGGCGCGGCGGCGGCGCACGGCGCCAACCCGCAGACGCCAAACAGGTGACCCGTATCCGCACCAACCTGTCGATGGTGTTCCAGCAGTTCAATCTCTGGGCGCACATGACGATTCTGCAAAATGTCACCGAGGCGCCGATCACCGTTCTGAAACGCGACCGTGCCGAGGTAGTGGAAAAGGCGCGCATGTATCTCGACAAAGTGGGCATTGCGGACAAATGCGATGCCTATCCCGCCATGTTGTCGGGCGGGCAGCAACAGCGCGCCGCGATCGCGCGCGCCCTGTGCATGGAACCGCGCGCCCTGCTGTTTGACGAACCCACCTCGGCGCTTGATCCCGAGCTTGAGCAAGAGGTCGTGCGCGTGATCAAATCTCTGGCCGACGAAGGGCGTACCATGATCCTTGTCACCCACGACATGAAACTGGCCGGCGATGTTTCCGACCACGTGGTGTTTCTGCATCAAGGCCGGATTGAAGAAGAAGGCGCGCCCGATCAGCTTTTCGGTGCGCCGCAATGCCAACGCCTGCAACAATTTCTGAACGCTGGGCAAGCGCTCTGACCGAACAACCGCCACTGGAGATTATAAATGAAAAACCTGATCCTGACGACCGCCGCCCTAGCCCTGTCCGCCGCCATGGCGCTGGCTGAATCGCATGAAACCACAGTGCGCCTCGGCACCGAAGGGGCTTATGCGCCCTACAACTTCATCAACGACTCCGGCGAGGTAGACGGGTTCGAGCGCGAGTTGGGCGATGCGCTGTGCGCGCACGCAGCGTTGACCTGCAAATGGGTAACCAACGATTGGGATTCGATCATCCCCAACCTCGTCTCGGGCAATTATGACGCCATCATCGCGGGAATGTCGATCACCGACGAGCGTAAAGAAGTCGTCGATTTCTCTGAAAACTACACCCCGCCCTCGCCTTCGGCCTATATAGCGCTCAGCGCAGATGCCGATGTCTCGGGCGGTGTCGTCGCGGCGCAGACCGGCACGATCCAGGCCAATCACGTTGTCGACACCGGAGCGACTCTGCTGGAGTTTCCAACCCCTGACGAAACCGTTTCCGCCGTGCGCAACGGCGAGGCCGACGCCGCTATGGCCGACAAGGATTATCTGATCCCCATCGTCGAGGGTGATTCGGATATTGTGTTCGTTGGTGGTGACATACCGCTGGGCGGCGGGATCGGCATGGCGTTCCGCAAATCCGACCCCGAATTGCGGGGAAAATTCACCGCCGCCATCCAGGCGATGAAGACAGACGGCACCCTGAATGCGCTGATCAAGAAATGGCTGGGCGAGGCCAGTCCGACCTTCTGATCCGACACACCGGGGCGGGTTTTCATGGCCCGCCCCGGCTTCTTCTTGCCAAAAATACTCAAATCCAACGCCCACCAAGGGGAACAACCCATCCTTTCCTGCGCCGATCCAAAAACCCTCGAAAGTCTGCACTGGCTTGCCTGTTACCTGACGACAGGCAAGCATATGGCGTTCTATAGTTCGTTCGGAACGGTGCTGCTGCTGCTGGCGGTGACGGCACCGGCTGCTCTCGCCTTTGGGTTTGGCGGGGCGATGGCGGCGCGCAGTGGCTTTGCACCGCTGCGCTGGTGCGGCAAGGGATACACGGCCATCGTGCGCGGCGTGCCCGACATTGCGTTTTTCCTGTTCTTTGTTATTGCGCTGGATCAGGGATTCGAATGGCTGCGCCACAAGGTGAAATGCCCCGACTGGGACATGCCTGTGCGCCAGGGCAGCGATTTCGTTGTTTGCGACGCGGCCAAGATGCCGCTGTCATCCAGCCCGCAATGGGTGCATGAAAGCTATGGCTTTGCGATTGCCGTGCTGACCTTTGCCATCGTTTTCGGGGCCTTCGCGGCCAATGTTTTGTATGGGGCTATGGGCACAGTGCCGCGCGCCCAGATCGAAACAGCCGAGGCTTATGGCCTGTCGCACCGCCAGACATTCTGGCGCATTCTTGTGCCGCAGATGTGGGTGTTTGCCTTGCCGGGGCTTGGCAATCTCTGGATGATCCTGATCAAGGCCACGCCGCTGCTGTTTCTGCTGGGGGTCGAAGACATTGTGTATTGGGCGCGTGAACTGGGCAGCAGCAAGACCGCGGTCTTCGATTTCCCCCACCCCGACTGGCGACTTTATTATTTCCTGACCCTGCTGGTGTTTTACCTTGCCCTGACGCGGGTATCAGAGGTTGTGCTGAGCAGGGTGAACATGCGCCTGTCCCATGGTCAGGCCACCGTGGCGGGCGATGCACAAAGACGCGCGGCATGAGTTGCACACAGACCATAGAGGATTACGCCCTACGTTCGATCGGGATCGGGGAACGGCTTTTGCCGCGCAGCGATTTCACGCTGTGCGAACAAGTGGTTCTGATCGGGTCAGGGCTGATCTGGAACGTCTATTTCGGGCTGCTGGCCCTCGGCTTCGGGTTTATTCTGGCCGTGTCGGTGGCAATGGCCAAGGCAGCGCCGGCTGCCTGGGTGCGCAAACCCGCCGAATGGTTCATCTTCGTGTTCCGCGGTTCGCCGCTGTTCATCCAGTTCTTCCTGTTTTACGAAACCTTCGTACTGCTGCCCAAGATCGGCATCGACCTGAACCTGGGTTTTGCCGAAATCACCATTGAAACCCGCTGGTTGACCCGGGCCTGGGCCGGCGCGCTGATCGTGCTGTTTCTCAACACGTCCGCCTATGCCGGTGAGATCTTTCATGGTGCCCTGCGCAGCATTCCGCGAGGTGACATGGAGGCGGGTGATGCCTATGGGTTTACCGGCTGGCACAAATTCCGCAAGATCACCTTTCCCACGATGCTGCGCCTGGCCTGGCCCGCCTACACGAACGAGGCGATATTCCTGTTCCACGCGACAACGCTGGTGTATTTTTCCGGTTTTCCTGCATGGCAGCAAAAGGGCGATGCGCTGTACTATGCCAGCTATTTCGCAGACAAGACGTTCAACCCGTTCGTACCCTATCCGATATTGGCGGGCTATTTCATCTTGCTCACTCTGGCTGTGATCCTGATCTTTGGCCTTGTAAACGCCCGGCTGAACCGGCATCTCCCGCAGGACAGGCGGCAGAAGTTGCGCGTCCGTCCGCAGGTGATCAGATGAATTTGGAAGACCATCCCGAAATCCGCACCATTCGTGTTGCGGCGTCGGATCTGAACGGCCAGCCCCGGGGCAAGCGGATGCCGGCCCGGCTGGCCCAAAAGGTGGCCGAGGAGGGCACCCGTTTTCCGCTGTCTGTGATGTTTCTCGACATCTGGGGCGAAGACATCGACGACAGCCCCCTGGTGCACCATGCGGGCGATCCCGATGGCGTGCTGTTTCCCACCGAACGCGGGCTTGTGCCGATGCCCTGGCTTGAGGCGCCCACTGCCCTTTTGCCACTGTGGATGTTCCACGAGGACGGTACGCCGTTTCCCGGTGATCCGCGCCATGCCCTGGCCGGGGTGCAAAACCGCTTTGCCGCGCTGGGGCTGACACCAGTGGTGGCGACCGAGCTTGAATTCTATCTGAATGACGACTCGGGCAAGGATCTGCGTGTGCCCCCCTCGCCCCGCTCGGGCAAGCGGCGACAGGGGGCCGAAATCCTGAGCCTTCGGGCGCTGGATGCCTGGGACAGTTTCTTTACCGATCTTTATGTCGCCTGCGATGCCATGGACATTCCCGCCGAAACCGTGATTTCCGAGGCAGGCAAAGGCCAGTTCGAGGTGAACCTGACCCATGTCGCAGACCCGCTGCGCGCCGCCGACGACGCCTATCTGTTCAAGCTGCTGGTCCGTGGCATGGCGCGCAAACATGGCTTTGCCGCGTCGTTCATGGCCAAACCCTATGCCGAACATTCCGGCAATGGGATGCATGTGCATTTTTCCGTTCTGGATCGGGATGGGCACAACATCTTTGACGACGGTGGCGAAAAGGGCACCGCCGCGCTGCACCACGCCATCGCAGGATGCATGACCGCGATGCCGGCCAGCACCTTGTTGTTTGCCCCCCACGGCAACAGTTACGACCGGTTCGTGCCCGGCGCCCATGCGCCCACCGCCATCGCCTGGGGCTATGAAAACCGCACATCTGCCATCCGTGTGCCCGGCGGAAACCACAAGGCGCGGCGCATCGAACACCGCGTGGCGGGCGGCGACGTGAACCCCTATCTGATGATTGCGGGCATCCTCGGCGCCGCGCTGATCGGTATCGAAGACGGCATTCTTCCACCGCCCCCGATCACCGGCAATGCCTATCTGATGGACCTGCCGCGCATGCCAACCACCTGGGGTGCTGCGATCGACGCGTTCGAGGCCGATCCGCTGATGAAACGCATCCTGCCCGAGGCTCTGATCACCAATTTCGTGATGACCAAGCGGCAGGAACTGCATTACCTGGCCGAGTTGACCGAGGACGAAAAGATCGAGCTGTACCTCGACACGGTGTAACGGCGGCAGCGGCGGATCGGGGCGCTGCCCCGAACCCCGAGGTATTTTGAGCAAGAAAGAAAGCGACGCCTAAAGGCCCAGCCGGTCGCGCAGGCCGTACCACGTCATCGCCAAGGCCAGCAGCGGGGCGCGCCCGGCAGCCCCCCCCGGGAATGGCGCCGTCTTGATCCGCGCCATCGTGTCGAACTGCGACGCGTCACCTGCCACCGCGCGGGCGATCATCTGACCCGCCATGGTGGCCATTGCCACCCCGTGCCCGGAATATCCCGAGGCCGTATAGATGCCGTTCTCACGCGAGAAATGCGGCATCCGGTTCATCGTGATCGCAAGGGTGCCGCCCCAGGCGTGGGTGATCGCCACATCGGCCAGTTGCGGATAGATCGCCAGCATCGGTTTGCGCACCAGCGCCGCAATGTCGGATGGAAAGCGATAGCCATAACTTTCGCCACCG
>JAACVA010000234.1:10681-11343 GCA_009992615.1 Rhodobacterales bacterium | reverse complement strand
GACACACGGCGTAACGCAACATATTTCAAACCGTTTTCAAACATTTTTTTCACTGAACGGATTTGCGTGTCATCGCAGCCATTCTCATTATGGCCTCGGGCAGTCTGAAGGCTGGACCACGAACGCCGTATTTCCGAGTATTTCGGTGTTTGTAGTTCAGGCTTCAGCCTGTTCCCCGCACGGTTTGAGGCCATAATGAGAATGGCCGGTGTCATCGGCGTAACGCTTGCAGAGGGGGTGGGGGGTGTAGTAGGCTTGTCTTGTGACCAGGAACAACCAGCGAGGGGGACTTTATGAGTGTAGCGTTAATTGAGCGGATCGAGGGGAAACTGGCGGCGGGCGGTCATCTGGACGAGACCACGCGTCGCGAACTGTTGTCGCTGCTGGCAACACTGAAGGAAGATGTCGGCCGGCTTGATGCGCGGCTCGATGAGCATGCGGAGAGCATTGCCGGTTTTGCGGGGGCGGCGACTCACGAGGCCTTGCGTGAAACGCGCAATCCCGATCTGCTCAAGCTGGCGGTCGACGGGTTGTCGGCCTCCGTCAAGGATGTCGAGACCGAGCATCCCCGCCTGGTCGAGACGGTAAACGGCATTTGCTCGATGCTGTCCAATCTTGGGATTTAAGACGCGTCGATCTATTCCAGCAGCATATCGATGCGT
>JAACVA010000234.1:1532-10539 GCA_009992615.1 Rhodobacterales bacterium | reverse complement strand
GGCGCTGTTCCAGAAGCCAGCCCATGTAATCGAGGTGATATTTGATCGCCTTGGCTCCCGCCTTGATGTTGCCGCTGTCGGGATAGCCCAGCCCCATGACCTTCTTGTTCACCCGTTCATACAACAGCTTGGCGGTGACCTCCTTGTGGAACTTGTCATCGAACCACGCCACGAGGCGCCGCACCTCATACCGCTCTTCCGGGTTCGAGGGCATCAGCGATGGTTCGGGATGCACCTCTTCCAGATATTCACAGATCGCCACGCTGTCGCTCAGGGTAAGGGATCCGAATTTCAGCACCGGCACCTTGCCCGCCGGATTGCGGCGCAGAAAGTCCGGATCCTGTTCCCAGTACCGTTCTTCCACCAGTTCGACCTCGATCCGCTTTTCAGCCAAACTCAGCCTGACCTTGCGGGAAAACGGTGACAACGGAACATGGAACAGACGATTCATCGGTAAAACCATTTTTATGGGGGCTATCAACCCATGCCTTGAATTACCGATGGGTTCAACTGTTCATGGCAGGGCGGCACAGCGATCGCGGGGCTAGCCGGCAAAACAGGCCGCGCGGCCATCACTCTGGATCGTCGCTGCGCCGTCACGAATGGCATTGGCGCGCCGGCGCACGAAATCACTCGGCCGGCTGGCCGAGCGTTCCTTGGGGTTGGGCAGGATCGCCGCCAGTCGCGCGGCCTGGGTCGCGCTCAGAGCATCCGGGCCGATGCCGAAATAATGGTGCGCGGCGGCATCCACGCCGAACACACCCTCGTCGAATTCCGCAATGTTGAGATACATCTCAAGGATCCGCCGCTTGCTCCAGATCGTTTCGACCAAGGGGGTTATCCCGGCCTCAAGCGCCTTGCGCCACCAACTGCGCCCCTGCCAGAGAAACACGTTCTTGACCACCTGCTGTGAGATGGTCGAGGCACCCCTTGCGCGGCCCTCTTCCAGGGCCAGCCGGATCGCCGCCATGTCAAACCCCCAGTGGGAACAGAAATTCGCATCCTCCGCCGCGACGGCCGACAGGGCCATGGCGGGGGCCACATCGTCAAGGCGCACCCACTGATAATCGAGGGCGCCCAACCGTGCGCTTTCCGCCCGCATGTATGGCGTCGCGCCCGGATTCATCACCGCAAACCACGAGACCCAGATCAACAGCGCCACCAGCACCAGAACCGCACCCCGAAACGCCCAGCGCAAAAGCCAGCGCAGCGGTGAAAACCGGCGCGGTGCGCGTGCGGCCGTCTTGGCCTTTGATGTCTTGCTTGCCCGTGCCACGCCGCACCTTAGCCATGACAGCCCCGCCATGGTCAAGCCACGCCGCGCCCCTTTGCCGAAAACGCAAACGGCCCCGCCACGGGGGCGGGGCCGTTGTTGCCCTGAGACCGGTTTTTATTCCGCCGGCATGGCCTGTTTCTCAATCCCCAGGGGATAGGGTAGATGCTTGAGCATTTCGGTCGAACAGACCTGAAGGAAATCATGACGCGCCTCGTCCCAATTTTGCAGGATCATGGTGCCCCGGCGGCTGCCGGTTTCTGCGACATGGCGCTGGATCAACCCCTTCAACTGATCGTGCCAATGGTCCACCGTCACCGCGCAGGTAACCACTGTTTCCCGATTGATCAGCGCCGGCGCCATGCGGTCGGGATCATAGAGATAGGCCATGCCGCCGGTCATGCCGGCACCGAAATTGGCGCCGATCCGTCCGAGGATTACCGCGACACCGCCGGTCATGTATTCGCACCCGTTGCTGCCACAGCCCTCGACAACCACCGACGCGCCCGAATTGCGCACGGCAAACCGTTCGCCCGCCCGCCCCGCCGCAAACAGACAGCCCGCCGTGGCGCCGTACAGCACCGTGTTGCCGATGATCGTATTGTCCGCCGCAACCAAAGGCGAAGCCATCGGCGGCCGCACCACGATGATACCGCCTGACAATCCCTTGCCAACATAGTCGTTGGCATCGCCCGAAACCTCAAGTTTCAGCCCGGGGGCGGCAAAAGCACCCAGAGATTGCCCCGCCGAGCCGGACAGCTTCACCGTCAGGTGATCGGGTTGCAGACTGTTGCGCATCCCGAACCGCCGCACGATATGGCTGGAGATGCGGGTGCCGACAGTGCGGTGGGTGTTCTGCACGGCATAAGACAGCTGCATCTTTTCGCCCTCGTCAAGGAACCGCGCCGCGTCCTTGACGATCTCGGCATCCAGAGTGTCAGGGACCGCGTTGCGGTCCTTGTTGCGGTCATAGACGATGGTCTGCGCGCCATCCACAGTGATCAGCAGCGGGTTCAGATCAAGATCGTCAAGGTGCGCACTGCCGCGCGACACCTGACTCAAAAGATCGGCCCGCCCGATCACGTCGCCCAGGGACCGCGCGCCGATGCTGGCGAGGATTTCGCGCACCTCCTGGGCATAGAAGGTAATCAAATTCACCACCTTGTCGGCGTTACCCGTGAACTTTTCGCGCAGTTTTTCATCCTGGGTACACACACCCACCGGGCAGGTGTTGGACTGGCACTGGCGCACCATGATACAGCCCATGGCAATCAGCGCGGCTGTGCCGATGCCATATTCCTCGGCCCCCATCATCGCCGCCATCACGATGTCGCGTCCGGTGCGCAACCCGCCATCGGTACGCAGGGTGACGCGACCGCGCAGGTTGTTCATCGCCAACACCTGATGAGCCTCGGTCAGGCCCATTTCCCAAGGCAGGCCGGCATATTTGATGCTGGTCGCCGGAGATGCGCCGGTGCCGCCGTTGTGACCCGAAATCAGGATCACATCGGCCTTGGCCTTGGCCACCCCGGCGGCAATGGTGCCAACGCCGCTGGACGCCACCAGTTTCACCGTCACCTTGGCACGGGGATTGATCTGTTTCAGATCATAGATCAGCTGTGCCAGATCTTCGATGCTGTAAATGTCATGGTGCGGCGGTGGCGAAATCAGCGTGACCCCGGGCGTGCTGTGCCGCAACCGGGCGATCAGCTTGGTCACCTTCATACCCGGCAACTGGCCGCCTTCACCGGGTTTGGCCCCCTGGGCCACCTTGATTTCCAGCTCTTCACACTGGTTCAGGTATTCAGCCGTTACGCCAAAGCGCCCCGAGGCCACCTGCTTGATCTTGGCACTGGGATTGTCGCCATTCGCCTCGGGCAGGAAATGCGCCGGATCTTCGCCGCCTTCACCGCTGTCGGATTTGGCACCGATGCGGTTCATCGCCACGTTCAGCGTCTTGTGCGCCTCGGGCGACAAGGCGCCCAAAGACATGCCGGGGGTAACAAACCGTTTGCGGATCGCGGTTATGCTTTCCACTTCTTCCAGGGGAACGGGTTTGCCCAGCGGCTTTATGTCCAGCAGATCGCGCAAATGGATCGGCGGGTTGCTGCGCATCTTGGCGCTGTACTGTTTCCACATCTGAAAACTGGCCCTGTCGCAGGCGGTTTGCAGCATGTGCATGCTGGTCGCCTCCCACGCATGGGTTTCACCCGACCGGCGCGCTTTGTAAAAGCCACCGATCGGCAAAACATCCTGGCCGCCGCGCCAACCCTTTGCGTGGATCTCTTCGGCCTTGATCTGAATACCCGAAACGCCGATGCCGCTGATTCGGCTGTGCATTCCGGGGAAGAATTCGGCGCACATGGCGCGGGACAGGCCCACCGCCTCGAAGTTCAGGCCACCACGGTATGAAGATACCACCGATATGCCCATCTTCGACATGATCTTCAACAGGCCCTGGTCGATCGCATTCCGGTAACGCGATACCGCTGTCGTCAGCGAACAATCCATCAGGCCCCGCTCGATCCGGTCGGCCAGCGAGTCTTCGGCAAGGTATGCGTTAACCACCGTGGCGCCACAGCCGATCAGCACCGCAAAATAATGCGGGTCAATGCATTCGGCGCTGCGCACGTTCAACGAACAGAAGGTGCGCAACCCTTGGCGCGTCAACCAGGAATGAACCGCGCTGGTGGCCAGGATCATCGGCATCGCCACCTTGTCGGGGCTCTGATGCTGATCGGTCAGAACAATATGGCCCGCCCCGCTGCGCACGGCATCTTCAGCCTCGGCGCGAATCCGGCGCAGGGCGTCGGACAGGGCGTGGCCGGTGTCACCCGCCGGGAAGGTACAATCGATCTCGACAAATGGCGCGTTGAACGCCTGCAACAGCCGGTCAAACTGGGCATTGCCCACAAACGGGCTGTCCAGCACCAGAATTTCGGTTTGGCTGCTGTTTTCATCCAGCACGTTCTTGAGGTTGCCGAACCGGGTTTTCAGGCTCATCACGCGGTATTCGCGCAGGGAATCAATCGGCGGGTTGGTCACCTGGCTGAAATTCTGGCGGAAGAAGTGGCTCAGCGGACGATACTTGGTCGACAGAACCGCTGATGGCGTATCGTCCCCCATGCTGGCCAGCGTTTCCTTGCCGTCCTCGGCCATCGGCGCGAGGATCTGTTCCAGTTCCTCGATGGTATAGCCCGCCGCGATCTGCCGCTTGCGCAGTTCGGCACCGGAAAACAGCGGGGCCTCGCTTTTGCCGGCCAATTCGGCATCAAGCTCGTTTATGCGGCCAACCCATTCGCCAAACGGCAGGGCCGCCGCCAGTTTATCCTTGATTTGGGTGTCGTGATACAAGAGACCTTTCTTCATATCCACGGCCAGCATCTGACCCGGCCCAAGGGCGCCCTTTTCCAGCACCGATGCCTCGTCCACCGGCACCATCCCGGCCTCGGATCCGGCAATCACCAACCCGTCACCCGTGACAACAAAGCGCATCGGGCGCAGACCGTTCCGGTCAAGCCCGGCGCACACCCAGCGCCCGTCGGTCATCGCCAGCGCGGCAGGGCCGTCCCACGGCTCCATCACCGAGTTGCAATAGGAATACATGTCGCGCCAGGCCTCGGGCAATTCCTCGGCCTGCTTGGACCAGGATTCGGGCACCAACATCGTCTTGGCCATCGGGGCGGACCGTCCGGCGCGCACAAGCACCTCGAACACAGCGTCCAGCGCGGCACTGTCGGACGAGCCTTGCGAAACGATCGGCTTGATGTCTTCTGCCATGTCGCCAAAGGTGCTGCTGGCCATGCGGATTTCGTGCGATTTCATCCAGTTGAGGTTGCCCTTCAACGTGTTGATCTCGCCATTGTGGGCCAACATGCGGAACGGTTGGGCCAACCACCACTGCGGAAAGGTGTTTGTCGAATACCGCTGGTGATAGATCGCAAAGGCCGATTCGAACCGTTCATCCTTCAGATCGGGATAAAACTCGGCCACGTCCTGGGCCAGCATCATCCCCTTGTAGATGATCGACCGGCAAGACAGCGAGGCAAGATACAATTCGCGCACACCCGCCGCGGCCGCCGCCTTTTCAATCCGGCGGCGGATGACGTAAAGTTCACGCTCAAACGTTTCCTCATCCACGCCTTTTGAGTTCGAGATCAGGATCTGTTCGATCTCGGGGCGCGTTGCGTTGGCCTTTTCGCCCAGAACCGCGATGTTCACCGGCACATGGCGCCAGCCATAGATATAGTAGCCTTTGCGCAGCACTTCGGTTTCGACGATCGTGCGACAGGTTTCCTGAGCACCAAAATTGGTGCGCGGCAGAAATACCTGCCCCACGGCCATCATTTCATCTTTCTTGGGCGTGTGGCCCGTGCGCCTGATCTGATCGTAAAAGAACGCCACCGGGATCTGCACATGGATACCCGCGCCATCGCCGGTGCGCCCATCGGCATCCACTGCACCGCGGTGCCAGACGGCCTTCAGCGCGTCGATGCCATTCTGCACCACCTTGCGCGAGGGCTGTCCGTCAATGGCCACAACAAGGCCAACGCCGCAGGACGCGTGTTCATCGGCGTCGCGGTACAGCGAATGTTCGGCCATCCAGGCGCGCTTGGCTTCCTCGGCGGCGACCCATTCGGCATCATATGTCGTCATGTCGTCGATCCTTTTAGGTGTTCATCAATTGTTGACGGTTGGGCGCAGGATCTATTCCGCGGCGATGCTGGCCGCGCCGCTGACATAGGCCAGCATCGCCTCGGCCGCCTCACGTCCGTCGCGGATCGCCCAGACCACAAGGGATGCGCCGCGCTGGATGTCACCGCAGGCATAAACACCCTCAATGCTGGTTTCATGGGTCTTGAAATCTGCGATCACCGTGCCCCAACGGCTCACCTCAAGCCCTTCGACATTCCAAAGCCGGGGCAGATCCTCAGGCTCGAATCCAAGCGCCTTGATCACCAGATCGGCCTCTTCGATATAGTCTGACCCGTCGATCAGTTCCGGCATCTGCCGACCTGTCGCGTCGGGTTCGCCGAGGCGCATCCTTTGCACCATCACACCCGCCACGGCATCGCCGGTAAACCCCTTTGGCGCACTCAGCCAGACGAATTCAACGCCCTCTTCTTCGGCATTGGCCACCTCGCGCTGTGACCCCGGCATGTTTGCCCTGTCCCGACGGTACAGGCATTTGACCGATTGCGCACCTTGGCGAACCGCCGTGCGCACACAATCCATCGCCGTGTCACCGCCACCGATGACCACCACCTTTTTACCCGCGGCGTCCAGCGCGCCGCTTTCAAACTCGGGCACGTCGTCACCAAAGCTTTTGCGGTTCGATGCGGTCAGAAAATCTATCGCCCGCACGATGCCTGCCGCGCCAGACCCCGGGCCGACCAAATCGCGGCTTTTGTAGACGCCCGTCGCAATCAGCACCGCGTCATGTTTGCCGCGAATCGCGTCAAAGGAAATGTCCACGCCCACGTCGCAATTCAGCACGAACTGCACACCGCCCTGTTCCAGCTGCGCCACCCGCTGCATCACCACATCTTTTTCCAGCTTGAACCCCGGGATGCCGTAGGTCATCAGCCCGCCCGCGCGATCATGGCGATCATACACGGTCACCTGTACCCCCGCCCGACGCAGAATGTCGGCAGCGGCCAAGCCGCCCGGACCGGCGCCGATGATCGCCACTGACTCGGCCCGTTCGCCCGCGTTGCTGATCGGTTTGACCCAGCCGTTTTCCCAGGCCAGATCAGTCAGGTATTTCTCCACCGACCCGATGGTGACCGTGCCATGGCCCGCCTGTTCGATCACACAATTGCCTTCGCACAGCCGATCCTGCGGGCAGATGCGGCCGCAGATTTCGGGAAAGGTATTGGTGGCCTGGCTCAGCTCATAGGCCTCTTGCAACCGGCCTTCGGCGGTCAGGCGCAGCCAGTCCGGAATGTTGTTGTGCAGCGGGCAATGTGTTTGACAATAAGGTACGCCGCACTGGCTGCACCGGCCGGCCTGTTCGGCAGCCTTGGTATCGGCGAACTCGCCATAGATTTCGTGAAAATCATGGCGGCGCAGATCGGGGGTGCGTTTTTCCGGCATATCCCGTGCGACATCAACGAATTTCAGCATTACGTTCTTGGCCATCCGAAATCCCCAGCCCATCATTGCAGGACCACTTTGTAAAACAATCCTGCGCGAAAGAAAAGTCATACATGCTGACCTAAAGCAAGAAATTTTACCGGAACCACGACACCTTCCAGGTCTGATCCAGATATTTATGTCAGTATTAATAACCTATTTTTTAATTCCATTTTCAAAATCAATAACTTATAACGCCAAAAAAATGTGAGGCCAAAGGCATGACTCTTTTTCACCTGCTGCTCGTCGCCATCCTTCAAGGTGTGACGGAGTTTTTGCCGATCTCGTCCTCGGGCCACCTGATCCTTTTGCCGGCACTCACCGGGATGGCAGATCAGGGCCAAACCATCGACGTGGCGGTGCACATCGGCACCCTTGCGGCGGTGATACTGTATTTCTGGCGCGATGTGCGCCTGGCACTGGGCGGGCTGCCCCATCTGATACGCGGCCAGATCGACAGCCAGGGCGCATGGCTGGCGCTGTGTCTGATCGTTGCGACTGTGCCGGTAATCGTGCTGGGACTGATCGTGAAATTGACCGGCCTTGACGACATGATGCGCAGTACTGCCGTGGTCGGCTGGACGATGCTGCTCTTTGGGCTGTTCCTGTACTGGACCGATCAGAAAGGCGAAACCGTCAAAACCGCTGACGGCTGGCGCCTGCGCGATGCAATAACCATGGGCCTGTGGCAGGCGGTCGCGCTGATCCCCGGAACGTCACGGTCTGGCATCACTGTTTCTGCGGCACGGCTCTTAGGGTATCGGCGCGAAGATGCCGCGCGGTTGTCGATGCTGATGTCTATCCCGACAATTCTCGCCTCAGGGTTGCTTCTTGGGGCAGAGGTCGTGGCCGATGCCAATTTCGCCATCCTCAAGGACGCCGCACTTGGCGCGGTCTTCGCTTTTGTTTCGGCGCTTCTGGCGCTTACCCTGATGATGCGGCTTTTGAAATCGGTCAGCTTCACGCCCTATGTAATATATCGGGTAATACTGGGCGTGATCCTGCTGTTTATCGCCTACCGCTGATTATTTCTGCCGGGCACGCAAATTCTTTGCCGACTCCTTGATCGCCGCATACTGGCCTGACGGGCGAAACCGCCACAGATATTCCGGCAGAACCGCCTCGATCGCCGTCGGCGAGATGCCCAGATCGGCAAAGCCGCGCGCGGTATCGCCCACCACATTGTCGCGCCGCAGGTTGCGCACCTGATCCGCCGTCACCGGGCCGGCGATCAGCCCGCCCGACAACTTGCCCAACAGATCGAACGACGCCCCCATCAGCCGCGCTATCGGGAACGGAATGTTCACCACCAGCCGACGCCGCTGAATCGTGGTCAGCATCTCCTCCATCAATTCCCGGAAGGTCCGCACCTCGGGCCCACCCAACTCATACAGACCACCCGGCGCAAGCCCCAGCGCGCCCATGACTGCCGCCTGAGCCACGTCATCGACATAGACCGGCTGAAACCGGGTATCCGCACCAACCACAGGCAAAATCGGGCCGAACCGCGTCAGGCCAGCAAACCTGTTGAAGAACTGGTCTTCCTGTCCGAAAATGATCGACGGACGCAGGATCATCGCGTCGGGCATGTGTTGCAGA
>JAACVA010000234.1:756-1524 GCA_009992615.1 Rhodobacterales bacterium | reverse complement strand
TTCGCCCCGCGCCTTGCTGCGGGCATAGGCGCTGTCGCTATCGGCATTGGCACCAATGGCCGAAACATGCACCATGCGTGCCACGCCCAGTTCAGCCGCAATCCGGGCGATCCGCGCAGCGCCGTCCGCCTGAACAGCATCAAACCGCTGCTTGCCTGCCTCGGCCAGAATGCCAACACAATTCACCACCGCATCAGCACCAGTTGTGACGGCCCGGACTGACGCATCATCGCGGATGTTGCAGAAAACGGGTTCGACCTGACCCACCACGCCATAAGGGCGCACGAACATCGCCTCGTTCGGGCGACGCACAGCGACGCGCACACGCCATCCAGCCTTGGCCATGCGCCGGGAGATGTAGCGCCCGACAAATCCCGAACCGCCAAAGATGGTCACAAGGTTTGACATTTCGTGGTCCTTCGTTTTGCACCGCATTTTGGTTTTAGGCCCCCGGCCCCGGTGGTACAAGATGCAATCCTTTCAGCCAGCGACCACCTTTGTAACCTTTGTCAGGCAAACTTCAAATCCACCGGAAAATCCCGTTGACACCCCCCGACACCTGCCGTAATCCGACCAAACGGTGGCCCAGGTGGCGGAATGGTAGACGCGCTAGCTTCAGGTGCTAGTACTGGCAACGGTGTGGAGGTTCGAGTCCTCTCCTGGGCACCATATAAATCTTCTATGTATCTGATATTATTAGATTAATGCCCGAAAAGGCTTTCGCGTATCCCCCCAATTATCCACCCTAGACGCCGTGATGGTTGGTCA
>JAACVA010000234.1:0-702 GCA_009992615.1 Rhodobacterales bacterium | reverse complement strand
GTCGTTCACCAGCTTGCGCGTCGCCATCGCCGCAGCACTTCGCGCGCCGTGCTTCCAGTTCGGGTTGGCCGGTCCTTCCCCTGCGCCGCCGCGCGCACCGTGCATTCGGCAGACGGCCCATCCAGACACGGCAGGGGCGCGGCAGGCTTTCCCGGTGCGCTTTGATTTCGCCTTGCATCGCGGCGCTGCATTTGCCGCGTGCATGGGGTTGCCGTCACTTTCCTTCACGGCCCCTCCCCCCGGTCTCCACGCTCCCGACGATGGCCTGACCGCCGTTCTCGACCGTCACGCGTTCAACCCGCACCACCTGTTGCCCCTAAGAGCGATAGCGTTTCAGCGTATCCATCTGCGCCGCGAAGGTGCGGGCGGTCTTGTTCAGCGCCTTTTCGGCACAATCCTTCTGCGGGATGTTTTCCACATGGTTCAGTTGCCGCGCCAGCATCATCACGGCCTGATGCGTTGCGGCCATCTGGGTCAGCAGCAGCACTTCCGCTGCATCTTCGGGCTGCATCGCATCCACGAATCCAAAGGTGAAATCGGTCGCCTTCGGGTCGATCTTCGTGCCGTGCGAGCCGAGTATCGCCGCCTGCGAAATCAGCCCGTCGCAAACGGCCATGTTGCCCGATGCCTTCAGGATGCGGTCCCATTCACCGTTGATCTTGATGTCGAGCGTGCCCGCCTTGCTGGTATCCAGTTCCGCGC
>JAACVA010000300.1:1583-1821 GCA_009992615.1 Rhodobacterales bacterium | reverse complement strand
CGAGACCTCGCTCGAGCAGGTGGCGGCGGCGCCTGATGCGCTTGATCTCTCCTGGCTCGATGACACCCGCGCGCCCGCCGATCAGTTCGCGGCGTTTCGCGCGCTGGAGGCCGGCGAGAAGGCCAAGCTCGTGGCCTATGCCACGGCCAGCACCACGCAGTCCTGCTTCGCGCGGGACCGCCAGCGCGACAGCCTGATGCATGCGTTCGAGATCGAGATCATGCCCGACATCCGCGCC
>JAACVA010000300.1:1350-1492 GCA_009992615.1 Rhodobacterales bacterium | reverse complement strand
CGGTGACGCTGGCCTCGTCGAGCAAGAAGGAGATCGTCGCCTTTTGTGACAAGCTCTTCGCCGAGCCCTTCGCCACGCTCACGGACGCGCAGCGCGCTGCGGTGGCCGCCTGGTGCCCGCCGATGATGCAGACCGCCGGTGT
>JAACVA010000300.1:980-1298 GCA_009992615.1 Rhodobacterales bacterium | reverse complement strand
GTCGCGCAAGCGGCCTGAGTCATCATGCGACCCGCGCGTGGACCATGCCACCCGCGCGGGTCGACCCTTCCAAACCAAATAGAAAGACATCCCCATGGCTATTCTCAAGTTCTCTACGTCCGCTGTCGCGGCGCAAATCGCACATGCGCGCGCTTGCAAAACCTTCCTGCCCAACTGGAACGGGCCCGTGGATAGACCGGCCCTGATACTCATCGTCGGCAATGGCGTGCATCTGCGCTCAAACGGCATCGATGGCACGACCACCCGTATCGTCACCACCGAGCAGGCCGATCCGTCCTTTGCTTTCGCCGATGGCAT
>JAACVA010000300.1:0-331 GCA_009992615.1 Rhodobacterales bacterium | reverse complement strand
GTCGAGGACGCGACCTATGTGACCGATCCGGATGGCTCCATCACTTTCGGGGCTGTCTTCCTCACTCGATACGATGACGGCTGCTGGGGCTACAAGGACATGGAGGAAAGCGCTGGCCCGAACGAGTCTCGTGCTCCCCTTGGGCTGATAGAGCTTCTGTCTGGCCTGAAAGACGAAGGCAGCTACGCCCAGGACTGGCGTCAGCGCTGCCGGGATTGGGCTGCGATCCCGGACTACGAGGAGGGTGACAAGATCAGGCTCGCCGCTCCCGTGACGCTCACCGATGGCAGTATATGCCAGATCGTCACCGCGACGCACTACAGGCGGGGCC
>JAACVA010000299.1 GCA_009992615.1 Rhodobacterales bacterium | reverse complement strand
CGACGCCATAATCGCCGGGGGTCTTTTCATCCAACGGCTTTTTCTTCGCCTTCATGATGTTGGGCAGGCTGGCATAGCGCGGCTCGTTCAGGCGCAGATCGGCGCTGACGATGGCCGGCAGTGTGACCTTGATCGTCTGCAAACCGCCGTCCACCTCGCGGGTGACGAGGGCATGGTCGCCGTCGATCTCGATCTTGCTGGCGAATGTCGCCTGCGACCAGCCCAGAAGCGCCGCCAGCATCTGACCGGTGGCGTTCATGTCATTGTCGATTGCCTGCTTGCCGCACAGCACAAGGCCCACGCCTTCGGCTTCGGCAACGGCCTTGAGGATCTTGGCCACCGCCAGCGGTTCGATGTCGGTCTGCGCGTCGTCGGTGGCGACGATCAGGATGGCACGGTCTGCCCCCATGGCCAATGCGGTGCGCAGGGTTTCCTGCGATTGTTTCACGCCGATCGACACGGCGATCACCTCATCGGCCTTGCCTGCCTCTTTCAGGCGGATCGCCTCTTCCACGGCAATTTCGTCGAACGGGTTCATCGACATCTTGACGTTGGCCAGATCGACACCGCTGCCGTCCGCCTTGACGCGAACCTTCACGTTATAGTCGATCACGCGCTTGACCGGCACGAGCACCTTCATGGGCGTATCTCCTCAAAAGCACCCCGGGGGGCATTTACATCTGTTCTCTGGGTTAGCGCGCCGCGCCTCGGGAAAACAGCGCAAAATCGCCATGCTTGCCCCTGCGACGCCGCGTTTTGCGATACCGCGCTGCGCTGCGCGCCACGGCGTTGTTTCTTCTTTGACCAAAAACTCCCGCCGGAGGCTGCAACGTCGCAGCCCGCCGTGCGCTTGCCAGTTGCGCGCCACCGTTCGATCGGCCCCGTCGAGTTCAGCGGTTCGCGCCGGGCACCCACAACACATCCGCCTTGCCGTCGTCGTTTGCGATGCGCGACGCAACGAAGAACCAGTCGGACAGCCGGTTGAGATATTTCGTTCCCGCCGGGTTCACGGTTTCCAGCGTGGCCAGTTCCACCGACAGCCGCTCGGCCCGGCGCGATACGGTGCGGCACAGGTGCAGATAGGCCGACAGGTCCGATCCGCCGGGCAGCACGAAGCTGCGCAGCGGCGTCAGGCGGGCGTTCATCGCGTCGATCTCGGATTCCAACCGCGCCACCTGGGCGTCGACCATGCGCAGCGGGGGGTATTCGGCCTCGGCGTCATTATCCATGTCGGGACGACACAGATCGGCGCCCAGATCGAAAAGATCATTCTGGATCATCGCCAGTTGCGCGTCCATCGCGCCGGTGGCGTGCAGCCGGGCCAGACCGACAGTGGCGTTGGTTTCGTCCACCGTGCCATAGGCATTGACCCGCAGGGCGTGTTTGGCCACCCGCGCGCCGTTGCCCAGCGCGGTTTCACCCGCGTCGCCAGTTTTCGTATAAATCTTCGAAAGGACAACCATCACGAACCTCCCATGCGGCGGAAAAAGACGAATATCAGGATAAGCACCACCGCGACCGCCTGGGCGATGATGCGCCAGCGCATCAGCCGGTTGGCGTTCTTGCGGTTGAACTCGCCGCCCTTGGCCATGCCGCCGATCCCGACCATCAGGATCAGCAGCACGACCAGGACGGACACGACGACGATGACGAAAAGCGGATCGTTGAACATGGGGCCTCACGGGGTGTTTTGTCTGATGTAGCCGGGTGTCGCGGGAAAGCGAACCCTCAACCGCGCGAAATCAGCCAGTCCAGCGCGCGCGTTGGCAAAATGCGCCGGGCCAGGCCCATCAGATGGGTGGGCGTCGTGACATAATGGCGCGGGGCGGGATTGTAATGTTCCAAGGCGCGGATCAGCACCCGTGACACGGCCGATGGGGGCAGTTCGAAACGGTCGGGGCCGCGCTGTTCGTACAACCGGCGCATGAGGGTTGTTTCGTAC
>JAACVA010000233.1:11471-19994 GCA_009992615.1 Rhodobacterales bacterium | reverse complement strand
TTCCACCCGAAAATCCTGCCGCGTGTGGTGATCTGTGACCCGGAACTGACCTCGGAATGCCCCGGATGATCACCGCAGGCACCGGAATGGATGCCTTTGCGCATTGCCTTGAGGCCTATTGTTCGCCCCATTACCACCCTATGAGCCAAGGCATCGCCCTGGAGGGGATGCGCCTTGTGGCCGACAACCTGCGCACCGCCTTTGCCACACCCGGTGACCTGACGGCGCGGGCCAACATGATGTCGGCGGCGTTGATGGGTGCAGTCGCGTTTCAAAAAGGGCTGGGGGCGATCCACGCGATCAGCCACCCCATCGGCGCGATGTACCATACCCACCACGGCACGACGAACGCGGTGGTGATGCAACCGGTGCTGCGGTTCAACCGCAGCGCGGTTGAGGATCGGCTTGCCCGGGCCGCAGCCTATCTGGGCATCGAGGGCGGATTTGACGGGTTTTACGATTTCATCGGCGCGCTGAACGCTGATCTGGGCATCCCCGCCAATCTTACCGCCCTTGGTGTCACGGCGCCAGACATGGACAGGATCACCGCCTCGGCCCTGGCCGATCCGTCCTGTGGCGGCAACCCGGTGGACATGACCGCCGAAAACACCCGCGCCCTGTTGGAAAGCTGTTTCTGATCAAACGCCGAGCGCTTGGTCGGCGGACGCGCGGCGGGGGCTGAACCCGCCGCGTTGCTGCACCGCCTCGGCGCCGCGGGCATTGCCCGCCGCAAGGCAAACCGCCAGGGGCGCAGCGTCCAGCCAGCGGTGCAGGAAACCGCTGTTGAAGGCATCGCCCGCGCCGGTGGTATCAACGACGGGCACGCGGTGCCCCGGCGATTCGACGGTTTGCCCGTTGCCCTGGGCCACAGCGCCCCGCGCGCCGCGCTTGACCACCGTCAGCGGCGCAAAGGGGGGGCGCAGGCCGAGGGCGGTCAGTTGCGCCACTTCTTCTTCATTCGGGAAAAACACATCAACCGCCGCGATCAGTGGCGCGGCTCTGGCCGTGGCGGCATCATCCCAACTGCAATCCAGCGACAGGGTAAGTCCCGCAGACCGGGCGAACGTGATCAGATCAGGCTGTTCCACAAGAGTGGCCAGTTCGCCGATGTGCATGTGCCCGATGTTCAGGGCGTGCAGGTCTGCGATGGAAATGTCCGGCACCGCGCGCCCCACCCGGCGCGTCAGGAACGCACGCTCGCCCCCATCCGACATGGCGACGGTGATCTGCGGCTCGGGTGCTGTGCTGGGGCGGCACAGGCTGTTGCCGATCCCGGCGCCGGCCACGTCGCCCTGCACCTGATCGGCAAAGGGCGGCGCGGGCCAGAAGGCCGCAAGGTGCGTCGAACGCCCCAGTTGCGACAGATGCGCAGCGGTGATCACCGCCCCTCCCCCGGCGTGCAGGCTGAGTGCGCCGGCGTATACCTCTTGCCCAAGCGTGGGCAGGCGCGGCAGTTCGCTGAACACCAGATCGCAATACAGGCGCCCAACGCACAACAGGCCAGCGGGGCGGGACTGGCGGCTCACCGCAGGGCCTGGCCGCTGGCTGGGTCGAACAGGTGCAGGTTGGCCGGATCGGCGCACAGCGTCACCTCTGCGCCCACCTCGGGCGGGGTGCGCCCATCGGCCTTGGCAATCACCTCGCCCCCGGCGCCGGTATCGACATAAATCAGGGTTTCAGGCCCCAAAGGTTCGCGCACCGTAACGCGGCCACGGGTCAGCGGTACACCGGCAACGACGCCCAGATCATCAGGCCGCACACCCAGGGTGACCGCGCCATCAGCCCCGCCGGGCATTGCGATTTCGGTGCCGGTGTCCAACCGCACGGTGCCGTGACTGGCCATCGCCGGCAGCATGTTCATGCTGGGCGCACCGATGAACCGGGCAACAAAGATATTTGCGGGGGTGTGATACACCTCGGACGGGGTGCCGACCTGTTGGATATGGCCGTCCTTCATGATGACGATCCGGTCGGCCATCGTCATCGCCTCGACCTGATCGTGGGTGACAAAGACGATCGTGTTGCCCACCTTCTGATGCAATTTCTTGATTTCCAGCCGCATCTGCGTGCGCAACTGCGCATCGAGATTTGACAGGGGTTCGTCGAACAGAAACACCGCCGGGTCGCGCACCATGGCGCGGCCGATCGCAACCCGCTGACGCTGGCCACCCGATAACTGGTTCGGCTTGCGGTCCAGCAGATCGGTCATGTCCAGGATCGCAGCCACCTCTTCCAGCCGCTTTTCCTTGTCGGCGCGGCTCAACTTTGCGGTGCGCAGGCCAAAGCCGATGTTCTTGCGCACCGACATATGGGGATAGATCGCATAATTCTGGAACACCATGGCGATGTCGCGGTCTTTCGGCTCAAGGTTGTTCACCACCCGCCCGCCGATGTCGATCGTGCCGCCGGTCACTTCCTCAAGCCCGGCGATCATCCGCAGGGTGGTGGACTTGCCACAGCCCGAAGGACCGACAAACACCACGAATTCGCCATCGGCCACGGTCAGGCTGATGCCATGCAGCACTTCGGTCTTGTCATAGGTTTTTACCAGATCGCGCAGGGTGAGGGTGGCCAAGGGTTCAATCCTCCAGCAAGGCGGCAAAGGTGGTGTCGAGGTCGCGCGCAGCCTTCGCATATCTGTCGCGCAGCGCCGCGACGCTGGGGCGCAGCGCCTTGTCCAGCGTCGCGCGCGCACACGCCAGGGCGGGGTCCAGTGCGGCGGGCGCGGGGCCGCCCTCGCGGTCGCGCCGGGCGACGAAATTGGCCGGGCTGACCGCCGCGCGGAACGCCGCCTCGTCCAGCGGCACCGCACCGTGACCCATACCCAAAAAGGCGGCGCAGAACCCCGCATACCCCTCGCTCAACGGTTGGCCAAAGTCGATGACGGCGCGGGCAGTGGCCGCCGCGATTTCATGGGCCTGACGAAAGGTCAGCCCGCCGTCGCGCACCAGAGTGTCGGCCAGTTCGGTGATGGTGATGCAGGCCGCATCGCTGTTGGCGCGCACCCTGTCGGCATTGATCGAGCAGGCCGGCACAAAGGCCGCCATCAGACGCAGCATCCGCGTGCCCGATTGAAATGCGGCATAGCCGGCCTGTTGCACCTCGCCCTCACTGTCATTCATATCGGTGAACGGGGTGTTGTGCATCGTGTTCACCACTGTATCGCAGCGCCCGCAGGTCACACTGGCCAGATGGCGCATATGCTCGATCGGGACCGGATTGCGCTTTTGCGGCATGATGCTGGAAATCTGCACAAGGCTGTTGGGCACATGCAACTGGCCCACCTCAAAGGCCGACCAGAACTGGAAATCCTGCACCACCCGGCCGAGGTGCAGGAACACGAGCTTGATCGCGGAATACAGGCCGGTCACATAATCGACACTGGCGATGCAGCCATAGGAATTGATCAACGGCACACGAAACCCCAGCAGATCGGCCATGCGGCGCCGGTCGATGGGAAAGCCGCTGGTCGTGATCGCCGCCGCGCCCATGGGGCACAGATCCACCGTATTAAGGGCGCCGATCAGCCGCGTCGCGTCGCGCTGCGCCACCTCGATGGCTGCGGCCAGGTAATGGCCAAAGGTGGTGGGCTGGGCGGGCTGGCCGTGGGTATAGGCGACGATCAACGTCGCCCGCTCGCGCTCGGCGGTGAGTATCATCGCGCCGATCAAATCGTCCAGATGCTCGGCCAGATCCAGACCGCGCCGCATCAGCGCCAGCTTGAACATCGTATGGTCCATGTCGTTGCGCGACCGCGCAGTGTGCAGCATCCCGCCCAGATCACCCAGCCGCCGCCGCAACTCGGCCTCGACCAGGAAAAAGTAATCCTCATACGCGCCGGTATAGGTCAGACTGGCGATGTCGGTTTCGGCCTCGATGTCGCGCAGGGCACGGCCGATGGCGCGGGTCTGATCGCGGTTCAGGATTTCGGTTTCGCCCAACATCACCAGATGGGCACGGTTGATCTGGGCCATATCGCCGGCATGATGCGTCTTGACGCCTTCAAAAAGCGGCTCCAGCACCGTGTTACGATAGGTGGGGTCGGGAAATGTGGTCGTGTCGGTCATTTGCTCACCTCTTCCCGCCTGTGGCAGCGACGGATGCCTCCGGCGGGAGTTTTTGGACAAAGAAGAAACTTGGGCTTCTTCTTTGCATAAATACTCAAATAAAACGCTTGTCGCATTTGCCACCTCACCCCTTGAGCCCGGCCATCACGACCCCGCGAATGATGAACCGCTGGAAGATCAGGAACACGATCAGCGTCGGGATCGTTGAAATCGCGGCGCCGGTCATGATCAGCTCCCACGCCACATCCGCCTCGTCCCCGAAGGACGACAGGCCCACAGGCAGGGTGTACATATCCGGAGAATTGGTGACGATCAGCGGCCAGATAAAGGCAGTCCAGTTGCCGAGGAAAACAAAGATGGCAAGGGCCGCCAAGGCGGGTTTGACCAGCGGCATGGCCACCGTCCACCAGATCTGCAATTCGTTCAGACCGTCGATGCGCGCCGCCTCGATGAAATCATCGGGAACGGTTTCAAAGAACTGTTTCATCAGGAAGGTGCCAAAGGCGGTCATCATTCCCGGAAACATGATTCCCCAGTAGCTGTTCAGCCAGCCGAATTGTTGGCTCATCAGATACCACGGAATGACCAGCATTTCGGTGGGGATCATCAGCGTCGACAGGATTGCGATGAAGATGATGTAGCGGCCCGGAAAGCGGAACTTGCACAGGGTATAGCCCACAAGGCTGTCGAACAGGATGTTGCTGACCGTGGTCAGGGTGGCGATGATCAGCGAGTTGACGAACCAGCCATAAAAGCGTCCGTCCTCAAGCACATAGGCATAGTTTTCAAGGGTCGGTTCTTCTGGGATCAGGTTGACGTTGTAAACCTCGTGTGGCCATTTCAGCGAGGTGGACAGCATATAGGCGATCGGCATCACCATCACCACGCCGCCCAGAAACAGCAGCAGCCAGCGGATGATCTGGCCCATGTTGGCGGGCCGTTTCGGCGCATTGCTCGCCAACAGCGTTTCCGACGACGGGCGGATGTTTTCGACGAAGGCCATCACTTGTCCCTCAGGATACGCAGTTGCAGCAGCGACACGGTGAGCAGGACAACGAACAGCACCACAGTCTGTGCCGCCGCATAGCCCATGTCAAAGCCGGTAAAGGCCGTGTCGTAAATCATCAGAACCAGCGGTTTCGTCGCATTCAGCGGCCCGCCGGGATTGTTCGTGGTCATGTTGAACACATGATCGAAGATCCGCAGGAACCCGATCGAGCTGAACACTACGATGAAAACGATCGTGGGTTTCAGCAGCGGCAGGGTGATTTCCCATAGCACCGTCCACCAGCCCACTCCGTCGATCTTTGCCGCCTCGTAATACGACTTCGGGATCGCGCGCAGCCCGGCCATGAAGATGATGATCTGAAACCCAAGCCCGGCCCAGACGGCAGGCGCGAGAACGGCCGGCAGGGCATTGGTGGTAGAGTTCAGGAAACTGATCTGGCCGATGCCGACGCTGGCCAACAGGTTATTGAACAGCCCGGTCGGCACCGGTTGATAGAACCAGCGCCAGACCCAGGCCATGGCCACCGCCGAGGTCATGAACGGCAGAAAATACAGCATCCGCAAAAAGCCGTGCATGAAGCGCAATTGATCCAGATGATAGGCGATCACGAACGAGATCACGAGCGAGATAGGCGTGCCCAACAGCAGATAGATGAAGGTGTTGGCAAAGACCTTCCAGAAAACCGGATCGTTCCATAGCTTGACGTAATTGTCGAATCCGGCCCAGCTGCGCGTGCCCAGCAGGTTCCAGTTCTGGAACGAGATCAGGATCGCATTGCCTGTGGGGTAAAACCGGATTACCCCATAAAACAGCACTGGGATTGCCAAAAAGGCCCAGGCCCAGACGATCTGTTTCTGCTTGATGGTCAGATTGCGATACATGGCGGCCCCGGCGGCGGAATGAAAGGTGGCTAACCACCCACCCCGGTCACGGGATGGGTGGGGTGAGTCTAACACACCGTCACAACGTCACTTCTTGTAATAGCCGTCGAGGATCTTCTGTTCGGCCTCGGCGGCAACTGTCAGGCTTTCGGCGGCGCCCATGCCTTGCAGCGTCATCCGTTCAACCATATCGACGAGCACTTGACGCTGGCCGCTTTCATCGGCGAACTTGGTGGTGCGGGCATATTTCAGGCCCCGGATGAACGGACCAAAGACCGGATCGTTGGCGTTTGCCTCGGTCATCCCGACGCTGGGCTTTGCGGGCAGTTCGCCCACAACATCCAGCCACAGTTGCATCGCCTCGTCCGATACGATGTATTCCATGAACTTGACTGCGGCGTCGTATTTTTCGCCCTGCGCCTTGCTGGTGATCGCATTCACCCAGTATGAGGCATAGTTCGCCCGCACCCCATCGGCCGAGGCGGGCAATTCGGCAACGCCCCATTTCAGGCCGCGCACGTCGGCCAGGCTGCCGATGCGGAACGATCCGTCGATGTGCATCCCCGCGCGCCCGGCCTTGAAGGCGGCCTGGGGTTCATCCATGAAACCGATCGACGACACAGCGTTGTCACCTGTCACCAGACCGGTGTAGAAATCCAGCGCCGCGCGTCCGGCGTCGGTGTCATAATTAACCGTCTGATAGTCATCCTTGTATGGGTCGCCGCCGAACTGGCGGATCAGCCCTTCGCGGAACCAGTGGTGATCCTGCGCCGTCATGCCAACGGTCAGGCCAACCTGGGTGATGTTGCCGGCGCTGTCGCGCTTGGTCATCTTCGCCGCCGCCTCGACCATCTGGTCCAGGGTTTCGGGCGGGCTGTCGATGCCGGCCTCGGCCATCAGCCGTTCGTTATAGAACAACGCAAGGCTGCGCACTGCGGTGGGCAACGCCCAGTATTGATCGCCATCCCGCATGGCACCGACCATCGGGAAAAACTCGGCCTCGATCCTGTCAGCGGGAAAAACATCGCTGGGCAGCGGCTGAATCAACTGCGCCTCGCGATAATCGTTCAGCCAGCCATAGAACAGCTGCACAACATCCGGCCCCTCGCCCGCCGGAATCGCGGCGGCAACCTTGGTGCGGTAATCGGCATAGGGAAAATGCGTCATCTTGACGGTGATGTCGGGGTTGGCCGCCTGAAACTTTTCGATCAGTTGCTCCATCGCCGCGACACGGGCGTCGAAGAAATACTGCCAGTATTCGATTTCCACCGCCTGCGCCGCACTGCCCATCAAGGTGACAAAACTGGTCGCACTGGCCAGGGCAATGCCCCGGATGGCCTTGATATTCATTCCGATTCTCCCGGTTGCACCCCGATGGGGTGGATCTGCTGTTGGATCGGGGTCTACGCCCCATGCATAAGGATTAACTCAATCCAGTTGAATTAACAAGCGGCGCGCGCTACAGCACCGGCATGGTCGTGAAACTGGAACAGATCATCGGCGCCAATGCCGAACGCTCGCGCAGCCACAACCGGCAGCTGGTTCTGGGGCAGGTGCGGCGCGCCGGCCATTCGGGTCGCGCCGAGATTGCCCGCGCCTCGGGGCTGAGCACCCAGGCCGTGTCAAACATCATCGCCGAGCTTGCGCGCGATGGCCTGCTGTTGGAACAGGGCCGGTCCAGCGGCGGGCGCGGTCTGCCGGCAATCCAATATGCATTGAACCCGGCTGGCGGCTTTGCCTTCGGCGTCGAGATCCGGCCGCGCGCCATGTTCGCGGTGCTGCTCGATCTGATGGGGCGCACGGTATTCAGCCACCGCTGCACGCTGGACGCCTGTGATCCGCTTGCAGTCACCCGACAGGCGTTGACGCTGCGCGACCGGGCTTTGGCAGAAACCAATGTGCCGCACCACCGGATTCTGGGGGTCGGCGTGGTGATGCCCGGCCCCTTCGGCACCACGGCGCTGGCCGATTGCGCCACCGAACTGCCCGGCTGGCGGGGTATCGACAGGGCCGATTGGTTCACCGATGCGTTCGGGGTGCCCGCAGTGGTGGAAAATGACGCAAACGCCGCCGCCATGGCCGAGCATGTATCGGGCGTGGCGCAGGATATGCAGGATTATGCGTTCCTGTATTTTGGCACCGGTCTGGGGCTGGGCCTTGTGTCGCAGGGGCAGCTGGTGCGCGGCGCCTTCGGGAACGCCGGTGAAATCGGCCATGTGGCAGTGCCGGGCGCGACTGGCGCGGTGACGCTGGAACAGGCGGTCAGCCGCCTGTCGGTTCAACGCCATCTGGCCCGCCACCACATCACCGCCTCTGACAGCGCCACACTGGCGGCGTTGTATGCCCAAGGCAACGCCGCGCTTCTGGAGTGGCTGAGCACCGCAGCCCAGCCTTTGTGCCACGCGGTTGCGCTGTTGGAAAACCTGTTCGATCCACAGTCGATCATTCTGGGCGGTGCCATGCCGGACGCAATCATCGACCATCTGATCGCCCATACACCCCAGCCCGCCCGAACGGTTGTCAACCGGCCCGACCGCACCCTTCCCCGCCTGCTGCGCGGGGCGTC
>JAACVA010000233.1:0-11404 GCA_009992615.1 Rhodobacterales bacterium | reverse complement strand
CAGCTTCATGAACACAGGCGCCCACCCCGACGACGAAACCTCCGGGATGCTGGCCGCGCTGCGGGCGCGGGGGTTTGATCTGTCGGTGGCCTGGTCCACCCGCGGTGAAGGCGGGCAGAACGACATCGGCCTTGAGCTCGGCGCTGATCTGGGTGCCCTGCGCACCGCCGAGATGGAGGCCGCCAGTGCCGCCCTGTCGCTGCGCCTCTACTGGCTGGGACAAGATGCCGACGATTCTATCACCGATTTCGGCTTTTCCAAAAGCGGCGTCGAAACCCTGGCCAAATGGGGGCGTGACTGCACCCTCGCGCGGTTCGTCCATATCGTGCGGCGGGAACGGCCTGACATCATCTGCCCGACGTTTCTGGACGTGCCCGGCCAGCACGGCCACCACCGCGCGATGACAGAGGCGGCGCATCTGGTAATGGATCTGGCGGCCGATCCGGCGTTTTGCGACGGCACCCTGCCGACGTGGCAGGTGAAAAAGCTGATGCTGCCAGCGTGGTCAGGCGCGGGGCAGGCCTATGATGACGATCTGCCGCCGCCGCCCGCCACCACCACGGTGGACGGGATGGCGGGCGATCCGGTGACCGGGTTCGGCTTTGAACAGATCGGCCAGCAGTCGCGGGTGTTTCACGCCACCCAGGGGATGGGCCGCTGGGTGCCCGACGGGCCGGGCCGGATCTGGCCGCTGCACCTGGCCGATTGCCGGATCGACGCCCCCGAGGCCGACCTCGCCTCGGGGCTGCCGCTGACGCTCGGGGGGCTGGCGGATTACGCCAACGCCGCTGAAATCGCCGCGCCACTGGCCGCCGCACAGCGCGAAATCGACGCCGTGCTGAACCGGTTCCCGGCGCAGGACGACGATATGGTCCGCCGCCTGTCCGCCGCACTGGGCCATGTGCGCGCCGCCCGCGCCCTGTGCCCCGCCGCCGCCGCGCCCGAGGTGGATCACCGCCTGGCCCGCAAGGAGCAACAGTTGGCGCAGGCGATCCGCCTCGCCGCCCATGTCAGCGTTGCGGGATACCTGTCCGACGATCTGCTGCGCCCCGGCCAAAGCACCACCGCCCATCTTGAGCAGCATCCCGGCCAGGCCGATTGCGTGACCGTCGCCTGGCTGTTGCCCGAGGGCTGGACGATGCAGGACAACCGGATCACCGTTGGCGCCGGTGCCCCGCCCCACGACGCCTTTCGCGACACATGGCTGGCCGATGCGCCCGCCTTGCCGGCCCTGTCGGTCACCACCACGATCAGTGGCACGGCCAGCGAAACACGCCTGCCGCTGTTGGTGCCGCCGGTGGTTCTGCCCCGGCACAGCGCCACCCTGTCCCCCGGTTCCGCCGTGCTGAACCGGCGCAGCGCCCGGCGCGACATCGCGCTGAGCCTGTCCGATCTGCACCCCGCCGGGGCCACCCCGACCCTGGACCTGCCCGATGGGTGGCAGGCCCGGCGCAGCGAAACCGGTTTTACCATCATCGCACCCAAAGACGTGATGCCCGGCCTGTATGACATCGCGCTGGCCCTTGACGGCGCCCCGGCCCATGCCCTGCGGGTCATTGACTACCCGCATATCGCCCCCACCGCCCGCGCCACCCCGGCGCGCCTGTCGGTGCGGGTGGTCGATGTGGCCCTGCCAGAGGTGCGTGTGGGCTATATCGGCGGCGGCAATGACCGGGTGGGCCACTGGCTGTCACAGCTGGGCCTTGCGGTGACCGAGCTTGATCCCGCAGCCCCGTCCGACGCGGTGCTTGCCACGCTGGACACGCTTGTGATCGGTATATTTGCCTTGCGGTTCCGCCCCGGACTGGTCGCGTTGATGCCACGGCTGCACCGCTGGGTGGAACAAGGCGGAACGCTGGTCACCCTGTATCACCGCCCGTGGGACAACTGGGATCCGGCCACCACCCCACCGAAACCGCTTGAGATCGGTCAGCCTTCGCTGCGCTGGCGCATCACCGATGAAACCGCCGAGGTCACCCATCTGCTGCCCGATCATCCGCTGCTGAACACACCCAACGCCATCGGCCCGGACACCTGGGCCGGCTGGCACAAGGAACGCGGGCTGTACTTCGCCAAATCTTGGGATGCCGCCTATACCCCTCTGTTGTCCATGGCCGACCCCGGCGAGGCGCCGCTGACCGGCGCGTTGCTGGCCGCCGACATCGGGCGCGGGCGGCACATCCACACCGCCCTGATCCTGCATCACCAGATGGAGCGTCTGACCCCCGGCGCATTCGCCCTGATGGCCAATCTTGTCGCCCGCCGCGCCTGACATCCTGCCGCCCCGTGAAAACCTGCGCGGCGGGGTGTGGATGCTGGCCGATCTGTCGCTGAACATCTGGGCGCTGAGCATCGTCAAGGCCCTGGGCCTTGGCTATCCACCGACGCAACTGGTGTTCCTCCGCGCCATGGTGGGGCTGATTCTGCTGGCGCCGTGGTTGTGGCGCGGGCGGGCGCTGTTCGGCAGGATCGAGGACAAGGCGATCCACATGCTCCGCGTCGCGCTGTCGATCATCACCCTGACCGCAAGCTTCTATGCCATCGCCCGCCTGCCCTTTGCCACCTTCACCGCGATGAATTTCACCCGACCGATCGTTACCATGGTGCTGGCCGCTCTGGTGCTACGCGAAACCATCGGGAAGGCCCGGTGGGCAGCAGCAGCGGTGGCCCTTGTCGGGGTGGTGATCGCGGTGAACCCCGACGCGCTGCCGGCGGGCAACGGGTTGCCCGCCCTGGCGCTGGCCATCCTTGCCGGGTCGGCGGCGGTGATCGCCACGCGGCGTTTGCGCGCCGCACCCACGCTGGTGTTGATGGGGCTGTATACGGCGGGGCTTGCGCTGTTCACCGGGCCGGTTGCGGCGCTGAGTTGGCAGCCGATTGCGCCCGGGCATCTGCTGCCGCTGCTGTCAATCGGGGTGTTCGCCCAAGCCGCGCAAATATGTTTCCTGCGCGCGCATTTCCATGGCGAGGCCGGGTTCCTTTCAGTGCTGGGTTATCTCAGCCTGATCTTTTCGGGTCTTGTCGGATATTTCGTGTTTGACGAAGTGCCCACCCCCGCCTTCGCCCTGGGCGCCGCCCTTGTGGTGGCCGCCGCGCTGTCGGTCAGCTATGGCGCGCGCCGCCGCCGCGCACCCGAAGCGTGAAACCAGCGGCCCCTGAATATTGGCCTCAATACTGGCCCGTCCGGCATCGGCGTGATAGTCGCACATCAACGCATTCCAAAGGAGATATTGCATGGCCCCCAAATTCGGCACCAGCGGTCTGCGCGGCCTTGTCACCGACCTGACCGATGAGGTCTGCGCCCGCTATACCAAGGCGTTTCTGACCGGAACCGCCCATGATGGCGTGCTGCTGGTGGGGGGCGATCTGCGGCCCTCGACGCGGCAACATCTGCGCGCCGTGGCGGCCGGCGCCCGGGCGGCGGGCGTCACCGTGGTGGATTGCGGCACCTTGCCCACCCCCGCCCTGGCACTTGAGGCGCAAAGACGCGGCGCGCCCGCCGTGATGGTCACCGGCAGCCATATCCCGGCCGATCGCAACGGGCTGAAATTTTACACCCGGACGGGCGAAATCACCAAATCCGACGAGACCGCGATCAACGACCGGCTGGCCGACTGGTCCGGCCCGATGGATCTGTCCGATCCGGTCACCGACGACACCGCCCTTGCGCGCTATGCCGCGCGGTTCAGCGGGTTTTTTGCCGCCGATGCGTTGGCCGGGCGGCGCGTCGGGGTTTACGAACATTCAGCCGTCGGGCGCGATTCCCTTGGTGCCGTCCTGCGGGCCTTGGGGGCCAAGGTGACGACTCTCGGGCGATCCGATCATTTCATCCCGGTCGATACCGAGGCGGTCGACGAAACAACCCGCAGCCAGTTGCGCGACTGGGCCAGGGACGCGGGGCTGGACGCCATCGTTTCGCTGGACGGCGATTCTGACCGCCCTCTGGTGACCGATGCCAGCGGCCATGTCATTCCGGGTGACGTGATCGGCGCGCTGACCGCGCGACATCTGGGCGCGCGGGTTCTGGTGACACCGGTGTCGTCCAACACGATGATCGACGGAATGGGATTTGAGACAATCCACCGGACGCGCATCGGATCGCCCTATGTGATCGAAGGAATCGAGGCGGCACTGGCCCGAGACGGCGCAAGCCATGTCGTCGGATATGAGGCGAACGGCGGATTTCTGACCGGTTTCGCTGCGGTCGGCGCCGTGGGTACGTTGTCGCCGCTGCTGACGCGCGATGCGTTCTTGCCGATTCTCTGTGCCCTGGCCGGAATTGCCGTGCATGGCCCACTTGCGGCGCAGATCGACGCCTTGCCGCCGCGCCGCACCGCCGCCGACCGCCTGGAAGGGTTGCCCACCGAAATATCCGCGGCACTGATTGCGCAATTGCGCGCCGATCCCGGCGCGCGGGCGGCGTTGTTTGCCCCACTGGGCGAAGAGGCGGCGCTGGACCTGACCGACGGCTTGCGCGTCACTTTTACGTCGGGTGAAATTGCCCATCTGCGCCCCTCGGGCAACGCGCCCGAACTGCGCTGCTATTGCGAAGCCACAAGCGAGCAGCGGGCCGGTGCCATCGTGCAGAGCCTGCTGGGGAATATCGCCGCGCGCTATGGCTGACCCCGCGTGGCATCGCGCAAAGCGTCATGGATCGGCCAGCAAACCTGACAATTGGCCAAGGCAGATCATGTCACCGGACACGCCAACACCCGCAAAACCTGTTCCACGCGGGCCACGTCTTCGGGGTTGTTCACCTCCCAAAACACACGACCACGGCCATCGACGACGACACAGCGCACCGCATGAGCATTTTCCAGAAATCGCAACTGTTCCAATCCCTCCAACCGCTCAAGCCGGCCCATTGGCCAGGCCATGTACGCGGCCAAGGCCGGGGGCCGATAGGCATAGACGCCGACGTGATGGTACACCGGCACATCCCGCGAAAACGTCTTTTTCGGGTCGATATAAGGCAAAACCTCCTTGCTGAAATACATCGCGTGCTGGCGCGCGTCGAACACGGCGGTCGTTGCCCCAACGCGCCCCGCCTGCCGGTCAGCCATGAAGTGGCCATAGCTTTGCGGATCGCATTGCAGCACCGGCGTGGCCACCTGCGCGGCGGCATCATCGGCCATTGCGCCGATCAACTCTTCAACAAACCACGGCGGGGTCAGCGGCGCATCGCCCTGCACGTTGACCACCAGATCGGCGTCGAGCCCGTAACGCGCCATCGCATCGGCACAGCGTTCGGTGCCGTTCTCGCACTTGTCAGAGGTCATCAGCACCGAGGCCCCGAATTTTTCAGCGGCACCGCGAATCCGCTCGTCATCCGTTACGACATGCACCTCCGCAACACCGCGCACCTGCATCGCCACCTCCCACGTCAGATGGATAAGGCTTTTCTGGCCGCCCCCCGGCACCGCCAGCATAGCCAGGGGTTTGCCCGGAAAGCGGGTTGAGGCAAAGCGTGCCGGAATCATCACAACGGTTTTCATCTGGCGCCTTTGGTTGCGGCCAAGGGGTGTCAGGGCGTTCATCGGATCGGTCCTTGTAACACGACATCATCTTTTGACCACGAAACCTTGCCGAATTTACGGCAGCGCGATGGAATTGCCCCCTGTCAACGAGTCGCAGCACCGCCTATTGCACTGACGATCGATGAACATATAGTGAACGCCATGGCAAAGCTTGGTCTGCAACAAAAATTGGCGATCCTGTCGGACGCAGCGAAATACGATGCGTCCTGCGCATCCAGCGGCACGTCGCGGCGCACGTCGCGCGATGGAACAGGGCTGGGCAGCACAACGGGCAGCGGCATCTGCCACGCCTATGCGCCAGACGGGCGCTGTATCAGCCTGCTGAAGATCCTGATGACGAATTTCTGCATCTATGACTGTGCCTATTGCATCAACCGCGTGTCATCGAACGTCGAACGCGCCCGGTTCACCCCCGAAGAGGTGGTGCATCTGACGCTGGAATTCTATCGCCGCAACTATATCGAGGGGCTGTTCCTGTCGTCGGGCATTATCCGCAGCCCCGATGCCACCATGGCCGACATGGTGCGCATCGCACAGATCCTGCGGCAAACCCATAATTTTCGCGGCTACATCCACCTGAAAACCATTCCCGATGCCGATCCTTTGCTGATCGAACAGGCGGGGCTGTTTGCCGACCGCATTTCGATCAACGTCGAACTGCCCACCGATGCCGCCGTGAAATCCTTTGCCCCCGAGAAAAGCCCCGATGGCATCCGCCGCGCCATGGCCGATGTGCGCCTGCGCAAAGAGGCCAGTCAGGATCGCAGCCACACGGGCAAGCGGCCCCCGAAATTCGCCCCCGCCGGGCAAAGCACGCAGATGATCATCGGTGCAGATAATAGCACAGATGCAACAATTCTGGGACAAAGCACCCGGCTTTATTCCAGTTATCAGCTCAAGCGGGTGTACTATTCTGCCTTTTCACCGATTCCTGACGCCACCGCGAAATTGCCCCTGATCCGCCCGCCGCTGGAACGCGAACACCGGCTGTATCAGGCCGATTGGCTGTTGCGGTTCTATGGGTTCGGGGTGGATGAAATCACCGCCGGGCGGCCCGATGGCAACCTTGATCTGGCGATCGACCCGAAGCTGGCCTGGGCGCTGGCCAACCGGCATCACTTTCCGCTGGAGGTGAACCGCGCCAGCCGCGAGATGCTGCTGCGGGTGCCCGGCTTTGGCACGAAAACGGTACAGCGCATTCTGACCACCCGGCGTCACCGATCGCTGCGCTATGACGATCTGTTGCGCATGGGGGCGTTGATGGGCAAGGCGCGGGCCTTTGTCACCCTGACCGACTGGTCGCCACGCGCCCTGACCGACAGCGCCGATTTGCGCGCCCGCTTTGCGCCACCGCCCGAACAGCTCAGCCTGTTCTGATGCCCACCATCGCCTTGCCGATGCTGCACACCGACCGCGCCTTTCGCGATGCGGCGCGCGGGCTGTTGGGCGCAGGCGTGCCGCCCGATGCCGTGCTGTGGCAGTTCAACGGCAACGGCGGCGATCTGTTTGCCGATCCGCCCGCGACGGTGGCACCCACCGCCGTCACCGTGCCCCGCGCCTTTGTCGATCTGATGAACCGCGTGGTCTGGCATTCCGATCCCCAGCGGTTTGCCCGGCTTTATGCCCTGCTGTGGCGGCTGCGCGTTACGCCGGGGTTGATGACCGACCGGGGCGACCCGGCGTTGGCGCATCTGATGCGGCTGGACAAGGACGTGCGCCGCGACAAACACAAGATGACCGCCTTCGTGCGGTTCCGCGACATTGGCGAATCGGCGGACGGCAACACGCGCCGCCGCTTTGCCGCGTGGTTCGAGCCCAGCCATTGCATCACCGAACCCACCGCGCCGTTCTTTGCCAACCGGTTTGGGGACATGGATTGGATGATCCAGACGCCGCATCTGACCGCACATTTTGAAAGCGGCGCCTTGCGGTTTTCACCCGGTGCACCCAAGCCGCCCCTGCCCGAGGATGCCACCGAAGATCTGTGGCGCACCTATTATGCCAACATTTTCAATCCCGCCCGCCTGAAGATAAAGGCGATGACGGCGGAAATGCCGAAGAAATACTGGAAAAACCTGCCCGAGGCAGAGCTTATTCCGGGACTGATCGCCAATGCCGAAAGCCGTGCCCGCGCGATGCAGGCCGCCGCGCCCACCCTGCCGCCGCTGCGCAGTGACCGGATCATCGCGCGCCTGCCCGGCCAGGCGACGCCAGACGCGCTGAACGGCTGCACGCGCTGTCCGTTGTTTGCCAACGCCACCCAGGCGGTGCCAGGCGAAGGGCCGGACCGGGCCGCCCTGATGATCGTCGGGGAACAGCCGGGCGACCACGAAGATCTGGCCGGCCGCCCCTTCGTTGGCCCGGCCGGACAGATGTTTGACCGGCTGGCGCAAGAGGCAGGGCTGGCCCGCGACGCGGTGTATGTCACAAACGCCGTCAAGCATTTCAAATTCACCCCGCAGGGCAAGCGCCGCATCCACCAACGCCCCGACCGGCCGGAAATAGAGGCGTGCAAATGGTGGCTGGACGGCGAAATCGCCGCGGTCCAGCCCCGCCTGATCGTCGCCATGGGGGCCACGGCAGCCTACAGCCTGACCGGCAATGGCAAGACCATGACAGCGCGGCGCGGCACCATCGAGACGCGGCGCGATGGCACCCCGGTGCTGTTGACGTTCCACCCGTCGTTTCTGCTGCGCCAGCCGGACGCCACGCGGCGGGCCGCCGACACCGCGCTGTTGCGTGGCGATCTGGCGCTGGCCGCGCGCTGGTTGGCGGGCACGGCGTAACGGCGCGCCGCAGAATCAGGTGTTGAACAGAAAGTGCAGAACGTCGCCATCCTTGACGACATAGGTTTTACCCTCGATCCGCATCTTGCCCGCTTCTTTCACCGCGGTTTCGCCACCAAGCGTGATGAAATCGTCAAAGGCGATGGTTTCGGCCCGGATGAAGCCCTTTTCAAAGTCGCCGTGGATCACGCCCGCCGCCTGGGGCGCGGGGGTGCCGGCGGGGATCGTCCAGGCGCGGGCCTCTTTCGGGCCAACGGTGAAATATGTCTGCAAGCCCAACAATTCATATCCGGCGCGGATCAGCCGATCCAACCCCGCCTCTTCGAGGCCCAGCTCGGTCAGGAACATTTCGGCCTCGTCGGGGTCAAGCTGGCTGATCTCTTCCTCGATCTTGGCGGAAATCACGACAATCCCGGCGCCCTGATCGGCGGCCATGGCGCGCACCCGTTCGGATTGGGCGTTGCCGGTGGCGGCGTCTTCTTCGGCCACGTTGCAGACATACAGGATCGGCTTCGAGGTCAGCAATTGCAACAACCGCCAGGCGCGGCGATCATCCTCGGCCACCTGCACGCTGCGCGCGGGTTTGCCCGCCTCAAGCACCTCTTGCGCGGCGGCCAACAGCCGGTCCTGCTGTGCCGCGTCCTTTTCACCGCCGCGCACCTTGCGCACAAGGCCCGCGCGGCGCCTCTCGATGCTGTCCAGATCGGCCAGCATCAGTTCGGTTTCGATGGTTTCGGCGTCTGCCACCGGATCAATCCGATCAGACACATGGGTGATGTCGCCGTCTTCGAAACACCGCAGCACATGGGCGATGGCATCACATTCGCGGATATTGGCAAGGAATTGATTGCCCAGCCCTTCCCCCCGGCTGGCGCCCTTCACGAGGCCCGCAATATCGACAAAGGTCATCCGCGTCGGAATCGTCGTTTTCGACTTGGAAATCGCAGCCAACTTGTCGAGCCGGGCGTCAGGCACCGCCACCTCGCCCACGTTGGGTTCGATCGTGCAGAAAGGGAAATTCGCGGCCTGTGCGGCGGCGGTGCGGGTCAGCGCGTTGAACAGCGTGGACTTGCCCACATTCGGCAGCCCGACGATACCCATCTTGAACCCCATGGCGCGCTCTCCTTGATCCGGTTTGGCGGCGTTCTAGGCCGGTGCGCCCAAAGCTGCAAGGTGATCCGCGCCACAGGGCAGCAGCGGGGCATTGATCTTGCCGCCGGATTCGCGCACACCCTTCGCGGACCCGAAGGAGATGAGCATGACACGGATCGACGCCAAATTCGCCGAACTGCGCGCGGCAGGAAAAAAGGCATTTGTTTCTTACGTCATGGCCGGCGATCCCGATTTGGAAACCTCATTGGCGCTGGTCAAGGGGCTGCCCGGCGCGGGCGTGGACATCATTGAACTGGGCCTGCCCTTTACTGACCCGATGGCAGACGGCCTGACGATTCAGCGCGCCGGACAGCGCGCCCTGGAAGGCGGCATGACACTGGACAAGACGCTGAACATCGTGCGCGAGTTCCGCAAGGGCGACAACACGACACCCATCGTGCTGATGGGGTATTACAACCCGATCTATTCGCGCGGCGTGCCCCGGTTTCTGGAACAGGCGAAAGAGGCGGGCATCGACGGGCTGATCATCGTCGATCTGCCGCCCGAGGAGGACGCCGAATTGTGCATTCCGGCACAGGCGGCGGGGTTGAACTTCATCCGCCTGGCCACGCCGACGACCGATGACGCGCGCCTGCCCAAAGTGCTTACCAACACCAGCGGGTTCCTGTATTATGTCTCGATCACCGGCATTACCGGCGCCGCCGCACCCGAAGCATCGGACGTGGCGCCTGAAGTGGCCCGCATCAAGGCCAAGACCGACCTGCCGGTCATCGTCGGCTTTGGCATCCGCACCCCCGACGTGGCGCAGGCGATTGCAGGCATCGCGGACGGCTGTGTCGTCGGGTCGGCCATCGTGGGCGAACTGGCCAGCGGCAAATCGGTGGAACAGGTGCTGCACTTCGTCAGCGAATTGGCCGACGGGGCGCACCGGGCCTGAACGGCCTTGGCTGGCCTGCGTCACTGACAGGCGGGGCACGCGCGCCATCGCTGGCAAAACGCGGTGCGAAAGGGACATCGTGATTTGGCGTTGCAACGGGGACGCTGCATTGGTAACGATTTCTTACCAATTCCCCGAAAGGTGCTGCCATGCCCGTAATCACCGAAATCGAAGACCTCAAGCGCCTGTACAAGCGCCGGGTTCCGAAGATGTTCTATGACTACTGCGAATCTGGCGCCTGGACGGAACAGACCTTTCGCGAAAACTCATCCGATTTCGACCTGCTGCGCCTGCGCCAGCGGGTGGCGGTGGACATGGCCGGGCGCAGCACCGCAACCACGATGATCGGTGAAAACGTGGCGATGCCCGTGGCCCTGGCGCCGGTGGGTCTGACCGGAATGCAACACGCTGACGGTGAAATCCTGGCGGCGAAGGCGGCGGAAAAATTCGGTGTGCCCTTTACCCTGTCCACCATGTCGATCTGCTCGATCGAGGACGTGGCCAAGGCGACGCGCAAACCGTTCTGGTTTCAGGTCTATACGCTGAGGGATACCGAGTTCATGGAGCGGCTGTTCGCCCGCGCCCATGCCGCCCGGTGTTCGGCCATCGTGATCACGGTTGATCTGCAAATCCTCGGCCAGCGTCACAAAGACATCAAAAACGGGTTGTCCGCCCCGCCCAAGCTGACCCCGAAATCCATCGCCAACATGATGACAAAGGTGCCATGGGGGCTGGAAATGCTGGGCACGCCCCGGCGGTTCTTCGGCAATATCGTCGGCCATGCCAAGGGGGTCAGCGACCCCTCGTCGCTGTCGTCCTGGACCGCCGAGGCGTTCGACCCCTCGCTCGACTGGGACCGGATCGCCGAGTTCAGGCGGATGTGGGGCGGCAAGGTGATACTCAAAGGCATCTTGGATGCCGAGGATGCCCGTCGCGCGGTGGATGTTGGCGCCGATGCGATCATCGTGTCAAACCACGGCGGGAGACAGTTGGATGGCGCACTGAGTTCCATCCGCACCCTGCCCGAGATC
>JAACVA010000296.1 GCA_009992615.1 Rhodobacterales bacterium | reverse complement strand
GCGACCAGCACTCGCCGACGTTGGGGCAGCCCGCCTCCTCGCACACCGTCGAGAGCCGGTGCTCGCGGATGATGCCGCGCGTCTGGGCGTAGCCGGGCGAGCCTGGCGCCTTGACGCGGATCCACGCGGGCTTGCGCGGGCTGTCTGCGTCGGCGCGGTGCGCCTTTTCCGGGTGACGCTGCGCCTTGTCGGAGAGGTCGCGGGGATTGCTCATGGGAAACTCCTTGTCGGCAGAGAGTTTAGCCGATTGGCCGGAGGAAGGAAGCCCGCGCCGACCCACCTATCGATCGGCGCATAGCCGGGAAGTGCTAAACCTCTGATTGAAAAGTACTTTCGCATCTGCAGAGTCTTTACTTTCACATATCGATGTCTAATATGTGACAGAAGTGTGTAGGATTGGAGGGGCGAGTACCATGGCGGTTTTAGATCAAACGAGTGTCGGAGACGTGAGCATGAGGGTTCGCGCCCCAAGCTCCCTCAAGTTCTGCATCGCGTTCGGATCCTTGGCTCTTCCGCTCGTGGTTATCGCGATTGTCGCCCAGCAGGAAAGGATCGATCCCAGCTTTCTGCTCCGCGATCCCCTGGCCGTCGCCCGGTCCGTGGTGCGCGGTGAAACGATGATGCAGCCAGCCGACTGCTGCAAGGCGTGGTTCGGCATGGTGTCGCAACTGGGCGGCATGATCTGGTCGGGTGTGGCGGCTATCCTGGCGTTCACGGGCATCCTTGCGTTGATACGCCACCTGCCGGCACGCGATGCCGGAATGCTTCTTTGGGCCTCTGCCTTTACCGGCTTTCTTGCGATTGACGACATGCTCATGCTGCATGAGAACGCTGGGCATCTGGGTTTGAACGAGAGAATTGTGTTCTCGGGTTACGCCATGTTGATGGTCTGCTACTTTTTTATCTGGTGGCGCAATCTCATGGCCAAGCGAGCATGGCTCATCCTGGTGTCGCTCGCATTCTTTTCATTGTCGGTGGTAGTAGATATTGACGTTTTCAAAGTTGTCGATAACCATGTTATTTTTGAAGACGGATTCAAGTTTGCTGGAATAACGACGTGGGCGGGCGCACAGATCATCCTGTGCTTGCAAGTTCTTTCGACGGACTGAAATGGGGCGCCCTGAGACGCACTGACCGGCACATTCAGACCGGGCCGGACGCCGCCACCCTGAGCAAGGGCTGCTGCCGCGAAGCGGTGCGCTAAAGGGCGCGGCACGGAATACCGGCGGCGGTGATGCAGTTGTGAAGAAACGCCCGGCATGGCCGGATACCGCATATCCGGCGGCGGTGCTGAGGGCCATCGCGAATTGGCGCCGGGTCTCGCCGGATCGGTCGATGTGTCGGCGCGACGTAGGCGATCCGCGCATATCCCCCTTTCCGCGCTGCGGCCATGGTGAAATAACCGCCCCAGGCCGACCTGGGAGACACCGATGAAGATTCGCGACGCGCTCACCTTCGACGACGTGCTGCTGGTGCCCGCCGCCTCGGACGTCATACCCGGCGCGGTGGACACCCGCACCTTCGTCACGCCGGGCATCGCGCTCAACATCCCGCTGATGTCGTCGGCGATGGACACCGTGACCGAGGCCGAGATGGCGATCGCGATGGCGCAAGCGGGGGGCATGGGCGTGATCCATCGCAACCTCACCCTGCCGGAGCAGGCCGATCAGGTGCGCCGCGTGAAGCGGTTCGAATCGGGCGTGGTCTATAACCCGGTGACGCTGGAGCCGGATCAGACGCTGGGCGACGCGCGCGCGCTGCAACGCCGCTATGGCGTGACCGGCTTTCCGGTGGTGGACGCGCAGGGGCGGCTGCAGGGCATCCTCACCAACCGCGACATGCGCTTCGCCGAGGACGAGACCATCCCGGTCTCGCTGCTGATGACCAACGAGAACCTCGCGACGGTGAAGGAGCCGGTGGACCTCGCCACCGCGAAGAAGCAGCTGCAGGCGCGCCGCATCGAAAAGCTGCTGGTGGTGGACGACCACGGCAAATGCGTCGG
>JAACVA010000232.1 GCA_009992615.1 Rhodobacterales bacterium | reverse complement strand
CCTGAACGGGGCGCTGACCCAACGCCGGTCTGACGAGGCGCTGTTGGCCCGGCTGGACCACCCTGAGGCGAAACACCGGCGCGACCGCGCGCTGGCCCAGGCGACAGCGACGCTGGACAGCGCGCGCGCCCACGCCGGGCAGGTCAGCACCGCCCGGCAAAACCGCGACATCGCCGCGTTACAGGCCAAGGCCGCCCGGTCGGATCTGGACAGTTTTCTCGCCTCGCTGGCCCTGCTGTCCACCGCCCAAGCCGGTGCCGCGTCAAAACAGACAGCGGCCGAGGCGGCCGAGGCCGAGGCCACGCACCTGCGCGCCCATGTCGAAACTGCAAAGGCGACAGAGGCGCAGACGCGCGCCGCCCTTGCCCGCGCCGAGGCCACGCTGAACGCGGCCCGCCGTCAGGATGCGGCGCGCCAGGCCCGCGCGACGGTTGCCCAACTGGACAGCAAAATTGCCCAGGCCGAAACCGCCCAAGGCCAGGGTGACACAGCGCGCGCGCGGATGAAGGCCTCTCGCGCCACGGCCCGCTGGCTGGCAAGGGCCGAGGCCGCTGTGGCCGCAGTCGCCCAGAGCGAAGCGGCACAGGCGGCACAGGTTACAACCCTGCACATTATCTATGACGGTACGGCCTGTATCACCTTGAACGGCGCATCGGTGGCGGACGATCAGGCCATTACGCTGGACGGCACGGCGCAGATTGACCTGCCCGGCATCGGGCGGATGACAGTGCGTGCGCCGGCCCGCGCCGCCGATGCGGCACAGGCTCTGGCGCAGGCAATCGCGGCGCGTGACGCTGTGCTGGCCGAAGCGGGGGCTGACAACATCGGGGCGGCGCGCCACCTTGCGGCAGAGCGGGCCGCGGCGGAACGTCAGTCGGAATTGGCCGATGCCGTGGCCAACACCCTTGCGCCCGAAGGTTTGGCCACCCTGCACGCCGCCCGGGCCGAGGCGGCGCTGACGGCTGGCGCTGCCGACGCGGCCCCGCTGCCCGCCATGGCGGATCTTCAGGCGGCGCAAGAGACCGCGCGCGGGGCGCAGGAAACGGCAAACCAGAGGCTGCGCGCCTTGGCGGACGACCATGTCCAAGCCCGCGAGGCGGCAATCAAGGCGCGCGTCACCGCCGAGTCTGCCGCCGACGCGCGCAACAAGGCGCGCGCATCGGCGGGCCCGGATGACACCCATGCGCCGCGCCGTGCCGCTTTGTTGCGCAGCGAAGCCGCTTTGGCCGAAGCTTTGGCGCAGGCCGAGGCGGCGCTGGCGCAGCTCAGCGCCGACGCCCCCGATCTGGCCACCACCGAGGCCGAAGTGCAGCGCGCCCAGGAGGCAGTCACCGCCGCCGCACGCCAGCGCGCCCAGGTGGCTGAACGTCTGGCCGCCACGACAGCCCAGATCCGCACCCTGGCCGGCGGCGGCATCGAGGAACAGCGCGATGATCTGCGCGGCCAACTGGACGCCGCGCGCACGACCGAGGCGCGACTGGCGCGCAAGGTGGCCGCGCTGACCCGGTTGCACAACGCGCTGGAGGCTGAACGTGCAGCGGCCCAGGACACCTATTTCGGCCCGGTCCATGCCGAGCTGAAACCGCTGCTGTCGATCCTGCACCGCGACGCCGCGCTGACCTTTGACGCGGGCAGCCTTCTGCCCAGCGCGCTGACACGGGGGCAGGATGCCGAACAGATCGACGATCTGTCGGGCGGCACCCGTGAACAGATCGCAATCCTGACACGGTTGGCCTTTGCCCGGCTGTTTGCGCGTCAGGGCCGGCATATGCCCATCGTGCTGGACGATGCGCTGGTGTTTTCCGACGACGACCGGATCGTGCGGATGTTCACCGCCCTGACCCGCGTCGCCCAGGACCAACAGATCCTGGTGTTTTCCTGTCGGCAACTGGCGTTTCAGGATCTGGGCGGCGCGCGACCGGGGGTCGAAATTTCGCCCGCCTGAGCGCGCAGCCCAAACGAAAAAGGGGGCCAAAAGGCCCCCTTTCCCAAATCACATCCGGTGCGGATGATTACATCATGCCGCCCATGCCGCCCATGCCGCCCATGTCACCCATGCCACCGCCGCTGTTGCCATCTTTCGAAGGCTTGTCACCGATCATCGCCTCGGTGGTGATCAGCAGACCGGCGATCGAGGCGGCGTCTTGCAGTGCGGTACGCACCACCTTGGCCGGGTCGATCACACCGAATTTGAACATGTCGCCATATTCTTCGGTCTGGGCGTTGAAACCGAACTTCAGATCATCGGATTCACGGATCTTGCCGGCCACGACCGAACCATCAACGCCCGAGTTTTCGGCGATCTGACGCAGCGGCGCCTCGAGCGCCTTGCGCACGATCGCAATGCCAACGTCCTGGTCGTTGTTCGCACCTTTCAGGCCGTCCAACGACTTGGCCGCTTGCACCAAGGCCACACCGCCGCCAACGACGATGCCTTCCTGAACCGCAGCGCGGGTCGCGTTCAGCGCGTCATCGACGCGATCCTTACGCTCTTTCACTTCGATCTCGGTCATGCCGCCAACGCGGATCACGGCAACACCACCGGCCAGCTTGGCCACGCGCTCTTGCAGCTTTTCACGATCGTAATCGCTGGTGGTTTCTTCGATCTGGTTGCGGATCTGGGCCACGCGGGCTTCGATTTCGGCTTTGTCGCCGGCACCGTCAACGATCGTGGTCGTGTCTTTGGTGATCGAGATTTTCTTGGCCGAACCCAGCATGTCGATGGTGATGTTTTCCAGCTTCATGCCCAGATCTTCGGAAATCACCTGACCACCGGTCAGAACGGCGATGTCCTGCAACATGGCCTTGCGACGGTCACCGAAACCGGGGGCTTTGACGGCGGCGATTTTCAGACCGCCACGCAGCTTGTTCACCACCAGGGTCGCCAGGGCTTCGCCTTCGACATCCTCGGCAATGATCAGCAGCGGCTTCTGGCTTTGGATCACCTGCTCAAGCAGCGGAACCATCGGCTGAAGCGACGAGAGTTTCTTCTCGTGCAGCAAGACGATGCAATCTTCCAGGTCGGCAACCATCTTGTCGGCGTTTGTCACAAAGTAGGGCGACAGATAGCCACGGTCGAACTGCATACCTTCGACAACATCGGTCTCGGTTTCGAGGCCCTTGTTTTCTTCGACGGTGATGACACCCTCGTTGCCGACCTTTTGCATCGCCTCGGCGATTTGACGACCGATTTCACTTTCGCCATTGGCCGAGATGGTACCCACTTGGGCAACTTCGGCGGTGTCCGACACAGGGCGCGATGCCTTCTTGATGTGCTCGACGACGTTGATCACGGCCATGTCGATGCCGCGCTTCAGGTCCATCGGGTTCATCCCGGCGGCGACAGATTTCAGGCCTTCGCGGATGATCGCCTGGGCCAGAACGGTTGCGGTGGTGGTGCCGTCGCCCGCTTCGTCATTGGTGCGGCTGGCGACTTCTTTCACCATTTGCGCGCCCATGTTCTCGAACTTGTCTTCCAGTTCGATTTCCTTGGCGACCGTCACACCGTCCTTGGTGATGCGCGGGGCACCGAACGACTTGTCGATGACCACGTTGCGGCCTTTGGGGCCCAGCGTCACCTTGACGGCATCGGCCAGAATGTTGACGCCGCGCAACATGCGGTTGCGGGCATCGGTGTTGAATTTCACGTCCTTGGCAGCCATTGCAGCATACTCCTTGGAAAATTGTTTATCAGATGGAAAGAATCGACGACGTGGCTCAGGCGATGATGCCCAGGATGTCGGATTCTTTCATGATCAGCAGCTCTTCGCCGTCCAGCGTGACTTCGGTGCCCGACCATTTGCCGAACAGCACTTTGTCACCGGCCTTGACGCCCATCTCGATCAGCTCACCGCTGTCCTTGCGCGCGCCAGCGCCACAAGCAACGACTTCGCCCTCGGCGGGCTTTTCTTTTGCGCTGTCGGGGATTATCAGACCGCCCTTGGTCTTTTCGGTCGACTCGACACGGCGGACCAGTACCCGGTCATGCAGCGGAGTGAATGCCATTTTGAACGCTCCTCAGGTTCAGCTTCATTTGTGTTAGCACTCAGGTCGTTCGAGTGCCAATACCCTGGATTTAGGCGATGGCATCTGCGCTGTCAACCACCGGCCACGTCAAAATCACGCGCACAGGCACGGGCGGGGGCAGTCGGGCGCAAAGGATTGTTAATCTTTAAGGGGTTAAACGGGTGTTGCCCTTCGCACCATCAGCGAAACAACGAGAACGCGCCGCCATGACCGAGAAATTGCCGGACGACCTGACACAATATTTCGCAGACCTGATCCTGCAACACACCACCGACGCCATTCTGATGACTGACAAGGATCAGAACGTGCTGTGGTTGAATCATGCGTTCGAAAAACTGTTCGGCTATCGACGCGAGGATTTTGCAGGCATTATTCCGCCCGAACTGTTGTACTGCGCCGAAACCGATTCCGACGTGGCGCGTCAGGTGGTCGAGGCGATTGACGATCGTCGGCCTGTCGAGGTGGAAATGAGGAATCGCTGCAAATCGGGTCAGGTGATCTGGGTCGAGAAAAAGCTGATGCCGCTGTTCGATGCCGAGGGACGGCATATCCACAACATGTCGATCTCACGCGACATTTCCGGGCGCAAGGCGATGGAGGCGCAGGCCACCGAAATGATGGATTCCGAACAGCAGCGCCAGCATGAACGCCGCCTGCTGAGCCAGATCAGCGAATGGCTGTATTCCGCCAAATCGCTGGATGAACTGCTGATGGTGGTCAAAAAATCCATGGAAACGCTGCTGCCCGAGGCCGAAGGACAGCTTTACATCTATTCCAACGCCCGCGATACGCTGGAACTTGCTGCGCAATGGGGCGATGGTGAACCCCACGCCCATATCGGCGCCGAGGATTGTTGGGCACTGCGGCGGGGGCGCGCCTATTCCTTCGGGGTGAAGGCGATCGAATTCGCCTGCGGCCATGTTCATGACGAGGATCACCCGTATTTTTGCCTGCCGATCATTGCGCAAGGCGAAACCATCGGCCTGCTGCACCTCTGCTTTTCGGCCTTCGACCGCAGCATCATGCCGCGGAACTTCATAGAAACCTTCATGCAACAGCGGTGGGAGGTCGGGCTGTTGTGCGCCGAACAGATCAGCCTGGCGGTGGCCAACGTGCAGTTGCGCCAGGAATTGCAGGATCAGTCATTGCGCGATCCGCTGACCAACCTGTGGAACCGCCGCTGGTTTCTGGACGCATCACAAAAAGAGTTGAACCGCGCAAGGCACCAAAAGTTGCCGATGTCCCTGATTTCGCTGGATGTGGACCATTTCAAACGGTTCAACGATGACCACGGCCATGACGCGGGCGATATTGTGCTGCGCGAATTTGGCGGACTGCTGGCCTCGATCTTTGTCGGCGACTTTGCCCCCTGCCGGATCGGCGGCGAAGAATTCGTGGTGCTGTGCAGCGGCGTGTCGCACGATGACGCCGTGCAACGCGCCGCCGCTTTCCTCGACAAGGTGGCGCACATCGAGGTCAGCCATGGTGGTGTGCGCCTTCCCCGGATCACCGCCTCTGCAGGGGTGGCCACTTATCCCGAAGATGGCGACGAAATGTTGCGCCTGATGAAAGTGGCAGATGAAGCGTTGTATGCCGCCAAGGAACAGGGGCGCGCGCGGGTGGTGTCGCCACGCGCCGTCACCCCCAAGAAAGTGGCATGAATCGCGCCGGGCGTTCATATCCGGGTTTGCAGCGCCTCGTCTATGGCATCGTACAGCGCAAAGGCGCCGGTGTCCCAGAACAGGCCCTCACTGTCGGGAAAGACGCCGACGCGCACATTGTCCCGCTCGAGGTCATCAATCCAGTCGCCGCGAAATTCGTCCAGTGTGATTGCAGTGGGCGTATGACCCGGAAACAACAGATCGACCAAAAGCTGCGCCAGCGCCCGATCCGGCCAGAGCGGAAGATATTCAAAACCATCGGGGGCCACTGGCGTGCACCACCCTTGGGGCCCATGCAGCGCCCAAAGCACGCCGGTTTCAGCCACCCGGTCGACCGTGTGCCAATAGCGATCTTCAGGGTCCAGCGACAACAGGGCCGACAGGCGTTCAGGGTCCATTCCAGTTCACTCCTTCAATCTGTGCGGCAAGGCGTCAAGCGCGGCGCGGCCCTTTGGCGTCAGGCCATAGATGCCCTGTTCCAACCGTTCGAACCAGCCATAATGATCGGCGCGCATCATTGCCGTCGCCCGCACAACCCCGGTGGCCCGCGCGACCGCCGCCCCCTTGCTGGCGCCATGATCGGACAAGTGGCGGGCGCACAGCACTGCATCCTGTCGATAGGCGGTGACCAGCCCTGCCCGCATGGCCCCCCCGGTGTTGGGGTCGCCCACCCGCCGTGCAAATTCCCGCAGCAGCCGGGCCAGACGTGGCCCCGACTTGCGCGGCTGATACGGGCCGGGGTCGCAATGCACCTCAAGATGCCCGTCGCGCAGCCGGACGGTGATCAGCCCGAGACCCAAACGCCGACACAACGCCACATTGCCCTTCAACTGCCGCAGCCCCTGCACGCCCTTCGGACGCGGCACCGCCAGATAGACAGCATCGCACAACCCTTGCCGCGCGATGCCCTGGTGCAGCAGCGTCAGGGTAAAGCCGGTTTTCAGTTCCACGATCACCGGCGGTTCGTCTCCGCGCATGGCAACCACATCAACGGTCCCCACCTCGGATTTCACCTCGTATCCCTGGCCTTCGAGGAAGGTCTTGACCGGGTCGTACAATTCGGTTTCGCGAGGGGCGGACATATCGTGGTCATAGCCCCACATGCCACAATTGTCAGCGGCAAAACGGGGGTGGTGACACGGCGCGTGACCCCGCCTATAAGCGGCTCAATTTTGCAATCATCCGAAGGACCACCACATGACGACGCTCGTCTTTGGGCACAAATCGCCCGACACCGATTCCACAGGCTCGCCCCTCATCTGGGCCTGGTACATGACAGAGGTGTTGGGCAATCCGGCTGAACCGCGCCTTCTGGGCGAACCCAACACCGAGGCCGCCTTCATGCTGGCCCACTGGAACCTCGACAAGCCGCAGATCATCACCGATGTACCAGCGGGCACCCCCGTGGTGATCGTCGACACCAACAACCCTGCCGAATTGCCCGAAGGCATCAACAACGCCGAGATAACCGCGATTATCGACCATCACAAACTGGTCGGGGGCCTGGAAACCAAGGGGCCGATCGACATTACCATCCGGCCCCTCGCCTGCACCGCCACCGTCATGCACGATCTGATGGGCGACGACGCCGCGAAGATGCCAGAAGCAATCAAGGGTGTGATGCTGTCCTGCATCCTGTCGGACACGCTGGAATTCCGCAGCCCCACCACAACCGCCCACGATCGCGCGCTGGCCGAGCAGCTGGCCGCCGATCTGGGCGTTTCGATCCCCGGTCATGCGGCAGAACTGTTCGCCGCCAAATCCGACGTGTCGCGGTTTTCCGATGCCGAACTGCTGCGCATGGATTCCAAGGAATATGGCGTGGGCGGCAAGACGTTTCGCATTTCGGTCCTGGAAACGACATCGCCCAAGATGGTTCTGGACCGCAAGGACAGCCTGATGAAAACGATGCAGACCGTGGCAACCGAGGATGGCGTCGATCAGGTTCTTCTGTTTGTTGTCGACATTCTGAACGAAGAGGCAACGCTGTTGGTGCCCAATGCCCTGGTGAAACAGCTGGCCGAAAGATCCTTTGCGACCGCCTGTGGCGATGCCGACACGGTTGTGCTGCCCGGCATCATGAGCCGCAAAAAGCAGATCATCCCCAACCTCGCGCTGTAACTTATAAAAAAGGGCGCCTCTCGCGGGGCGCCCTCACCTGTTGGCAGACAGGGGCCGACACACCCGCCCCCGAGCAGAAGGGCAAGGCGCGCCGGTTCCCCGGTGTAGCCAGAGCCGCTGCCCGCCGCCTGTGGATTCGCGGCTCGGTCGCATCGAATTCCGTCGCCGTGACGTGAAAACCACGCCCCTGCGACAACAGGACCGCGTCACAGCCGTTTCGCCCGCGCCACAGCCACCTATGTTTCACATCAGTGATATAGGAGCATGATCATGTTCGGAATCGAAGCCCTCGACCTTGCACGCTTTCAATTTGCGTTCACTGTCAGCTTTCACATCATCTTTCCGGCCTTTTCCATTGGCCTTGCCAGTTACCTTGCGGTCTTGAACGGGCTGCATCTGATCTCCGGGAAAGACATCTATCTGAAGGTCTTTCTGTTCTGGAAAAAGATCTTTGCCGTTGCCTTCGGCATGGGCGTCGTGTCGGGCATTGTCATGTCCTATCAGTTCGGTACGAATTGGAGCGTTTTTTCCGACAAGACCGGACCGGTACTTGGTCCTCTCATGGCCTATGAGGTGCTGAGCGCCTTCTTCCTTGAGGCGGGGTTTCTCGGCGTAATGCTGTTCGGGCGTGAACGGGTGGGGCCGGGGCTGCACTTTTTTGCGACATTGATGGTGGCGATCGGCACGCTGATGTCAGCCACCTGGATCTTGTCGGTGAACAGCTGGATGCAGACACCGGCCGGTTACGCGATCAACGACGTGGGACAGTTTGTGCCCGAGGATTGGTGGGCAATCGTGTTCAACCCGTCCTTTCCCTATCGGCTGACGCACATGGTGCTGGCGGCCTATCTGACCACCGCGCTGGTGGTCGGGGGAGTGGGCGCCTGGCACTTGCTGCGCGACAGCACCAGCAAAAGCGCGCGGCTGATGTTTTCCATGGCGATGTGGATGGTGCTGATCACCGCGCCGTTGCAGATTGTCGCCGGGGATTTCCACGGCATCAACACGCTGGAACACCAGCCAGCGAAGGTGATGGCGATGGAGGGGCATTACGACAGTCACCCCGACGGCGCGCCGCTGATCCTGTTCGGCATTCCCAACCCCGAGGAAAAGCGCATCGATTATGCGATCCAAATCCCCAAGCTCAGCTCGCTGATCCTGAAGCATGACCTGAACGCGCCGCTGGACGGGTTGGATACCATTCCGGATGAGCTGGAACCACCGGTGGCAATCGTATTCTGGTCGTTCCGGGTGATGGTGGGGCTGGGAATGGCAATGCTGGGTCTGGCGTTGTTCGGCGTCTGGCAACGGTATCGCGGGCGGCTGTACGTGTCGCCATGGCTGCACCGCGCTGCGATTGCGATGGGGCCGATGGGTTTTGTCGCCGTTCTGGCCGGGTGGATCACCACCGAGGTTGGCCGCCAGCCCTATACTGTCTATGGTCTGCTGACCACGGCCCAATCCGCCTCGCCGCTTGAGGCGTCGGCGGTGGGGGCATCGCTGCTGTCGTTCATCGTGGTCTATTTTGCGGTGTTTGGCGCCGGCACGTTTTATCTGATCCGGCTCATGGGCCGCCCGGCGGACACCGCCAAGGGCAAGCTGAACGAAGGGCCGATCCGCACGGCGGGACTCACCCAGGCGGCCGGAATGGCCAAAACAATCAATCCGGCGGAGTAGATGATGATGGAATTCGATCTTGCGTTCATCTGGGCCGGGCTGATCGCCTTTGCCGTTCTGGCCTATGTCGTTTTGGATGGCTTCGACCTCGGGGTCGGCATCCTGTTCCCGTTTCTCAAGGAAACCCGAGAAAAGGATCTGGCGATGAACTCCGTGGCGCCGGTGTGGGATGGCAACGAAACATGGCTGGTGTTGGGCGGCGGGGGCCTGTTTGCGGTGTTTCCGCTGGCCTATGCGGTGGTGATGCCCGCGTTATACGCGCCGATCATCGCCATGCTGATCGGGCTGATTTTCCGTGGCGTGGCATTTGAATATCGCTGGCGGACACAACGCTGGCAACATTGGTGGGACAAGGCGTTTTTCGCCGGATCGACCTTGGCCGCCTTTGCCCAAGGCGTTGCTCTGGGTGCCCTGGTGCAGGGAATTGAGGTGGACGGTCGCGCCTATGCCGGGGGAAATTGGGATTGGCTGACTCCATTTTCGATGCTCGTCGGGGTTGCTGTGGTGATGGGGTATGGCCTGCTGGGCGCGACATGGTTGTTGATGAAAACCACCGGTTCCGTGAACGATCACGCCCGACGGCTGGCCCGGCCTCTGGCGGTGGCAACCCTGGCGCTGATTGGTGCGGTCAGCGTGATCACACCGTTTCTTGATCCGATTTATCTGTCGCGGTGGTTCTCGGGTTGGACGATAGCGTTCACCGTTCTGGTGCCGGCGCTGATCCTTGCGCTGGCGGTGCTGATGTTCAGCGGACTGCGGTCGGGCCATGACACCTGGCCATTCCTGTCGGCCCTTGGCATTTTCGTGCTGTCGTTCATTGGAATCGGCGTCAGCTTTTATCCCCATATCGTGCCCCCGTCCCTGACCATCTGGGATGCGGCGGCGCCGGACAAGTCGCTGTTGTTCGTGTTGGTCGGGGCGGCGGTGCTGATCCCGATGATCCTCGCCTACACCGCCTATTCATACTGGGTGTTCCGGGGTAAGGTTGATCCGAACGAGGGGTATCACTAATGCGGCGGCTCGCCTGGTTTGCGGCCTATTGGGCCTTGGGATTCGCGGCGTTGACTGTGGTTGGCCTGATCATCCGCAGCTTTATCGGCTGAACCGCAATTCAGCTCTGCGCGTTCGGCGCTGAAAAAGGTCTGCAAGACCTTTTTCCGGGCGCGCCTGCCTGTTCGGCCCGGCGCTCTGCGCGTTCGGCGCTGAAAAAGGTCTGCAAGACCTTTTTCCGGGCGCGCCTCACCCCTTCCCTTTCCAGGGCACAAGCCGGTTTTCGGCCATCCGCATAAGAATGTCGATGCCATAGCCGATGACGCCGATCAGGATGATCCCCATCAGCACAATATCGGTCAGCTGGAATTTTGAGGCCACCATGATCATCATACCCGCCCCCTTCTCGGCCGCCACCAGTTCTGCGGCAACGACGGTGCCCCAGCACACGCCCATCGCCACCCGCGCCCCGGTGAAAATATCCGGCAGGGAATTGGGCACAATGACATGGCGCAGGATTTGCCATTTGCTGGCCCCCAGGGAATAGGCGGCGTGCACCTTTGAAATGCGCACCCCCGACACCCCCGAGCGGGCAGCGATCGTCATGATCCAGAGCGCGGCGAGAAACAGCAGGATGATCTTGCCCGCTTCGCCAATCCCTGCCCAAATAATGACAAGCGGAATCAGCGCAAGAGGCGGCACAGGGCGCATGAATTCGACAATTGGATCGAACCAGCCGCGAAACCAATCCGACAGCCCCATGGCATACCCCAAGGGTATTCCCACCAGCGCGCCACAGGCAAAGCCCAACAGCACCCGCGCCAAAGACCACCCCAGATGTTCCCATAACGTCGAATTCTGATAGCCCGAGGTGGAGATTTCCACCAAACGCGCCACCACGGCCTCGGGCGCGGGCAGCCAGATCGGCTCCATCTGCCACCCCTTGGCGGGCACAAAGTTCAGCGTGCCACGGGGCGACATGCCAAGGCGCCCATCATCGACAAACACTTCGCCGCCCGGTTCTATCGCCTTGCCATTCACCGCGACGACAACCGCCCCCTCATCGCGG
>JAACVA010000291.1:1278-2049 GCA_009992615.1 Rhodobacterales bacterium | reverse complement strand
GGGGGCCGCTCGCCTGTGGGCTTTGCTAGCCCCAAGGTGGGTCAGTTTTAAATGATCACGATGGGTCAGTTTTGAATGCAGATTGACAGCATTCTGGTCGAAAACCGCCGGCTTCCCAGCGATTGAAATGAGGACAGGCCGGGCTTACCCACCATTCACCCCGGCAGCAAGACAGAAATCGAGACATGAAAGTCGCCACAGCCCGTCCGATCCTTCGCGTGTCCGGCGCTGTCTGGCCGTTGTGGACCGCCCCTGGTGTCCTGTCACTGGGGATCGGGGGGCTTGGCGTCGTCCTGCCGCTTCTGCCGACCACGCCCTTCGTGATCCTTGCCGCTTTCGCCTTGTCGAAAGGATCGCCGCGTCTGGCCGAGGCATTGCACCGGCACCGCCTGTTCGGCCCGATGATTGCCGAATGGCGGGCCAACGGCGCCATCGCGCCGCGCTACAAGGTGCTCGGGCTCGGGATGATGGGGGCCGCGCTTGCCATCAGCGCGGTGCTTTCCTTTGGACCGGCAATTCTGGTCGTGCAGTCGCTGGCCATGGCGTGTGCCGCCGCATTCATCCTCAGCCGCCCGAACAGGTTGGCTGACACCCTGCATCCGCCCACGGCGCTCTGAGCCAGCGGGCGCAAGCAGCTTTTCAAGGTCACACAGGCCTGTGTCGCGGATCTGCGGGCGGCGGGGATCACGTCTCTTGACACCGATCTGGTCTATGGCCTGCCGCACCAGACCAAAGCGCGGATTGACGATACGATCGAAAAGGTTCTGACCT
>JAACVA010000291.1:0-1269 GCA_009992615.1 Rhodobacterales bacterium | reverse complement strand
ACCTTTGCGCCTGACCGGGCAGCCCTGTTCGGCTATGCTCATGTGCCCGATGGGGTCCGGTATTCACGCGCGGCATAAAACTGGTCGAAAATCCAAGACCACCTCTGGCCTTCCCGCAACCGTTGCCACAAAGGCTGTGTGCAACCTGCTCGGAGTTTCGACCGGTGATTTTCAAGGGGCGCTGAACACGCACCTGAGCTTGAACTCACCGACCAAATTGCTTGCGTAAACCGCCGAAAAACGTGACGCGGATACTGCATGTCGATGCTCGGTTCCATTCTTCATCTGCGTGCCAGCGCTTGATCGCGCATGACGGCATAATCAGTGCGCATCCGGACGATGACCGCGCCTTCCGGCCGGCCTTCGATTTCGTCTGCTGCGCGCGCCTCGTCGGCGGAATTGTACGCCACCACCGGCGGACAGGCTTGGCCACGCCGATCAGAACCTCGCGTTGCGCAGGTGCTCAGCGCGAGCATCGCGGTCATGAACGCGGCGGCCAGCGGCAGGCCCAGCGCCTTGCGGGCGACACCACTGGCGAGCAGTGCGGGGTTCCAGCCCATCAGCACCGCCCCTTCTTCCGGTCGCCGATCCGGGCGTGGATGGCGAAGGCGATACCGATCAGGGCCACGGCGATGAAGGCCCAGCGCAGGATGTCGAGGTGCGGCACCAGCGGCAGAATTGTTCTTTGCGTCTCTCCCAGAACCTCCTGCGCCACCTCGACACCCGTGGCGCCAATGGTTGCCACCCCGGCCGCCCCGCCACCTCTCATCGTGCGGCTGTCCGTCAGGCATGTCTGCAGCGCGTCCCAGTGATTGTGGATTTGGCCGGGCTTGTCTTACGGATTGGGGCGGCTTCCGAGGTATCAAGGAGCGACTGCCCGAAGGCTGCGGCGAGAGTGACAACGACAGGGTCGAAAACCTGATCCGGGTCGCGGCGCGCAATTGGTGAAGATTTGGCGGCGGCTGGGTAATGCGCAAGGCAAGCGGCCGTTGACGTGAGCGCGCGGCGCATGATCTCAAACGTGCCGTGACCATCCGCCGTCGCCAGCACGGTCGCCGCGCGCCAGATCAGCTTGCGCGCGGTGTTGCGGTTGGCGATCAGAGCCTGAAGCTCGGCACGGGCGGCGGGGCCAAGGCAAAGGCAGATGTTGGAGCGTCTCATGCCCCGAACAAGGCCTACCAAGCCGCCGTTGGGATTCTTGTGTCAGGTGGCAAACACTAGCCTTCCTGATTGCGCACCTTGCTCAGCCGCTATCAATTTGGTACAAAT
>JAACVA010000290.1 GCA_009992615.1 Rhodobacterales bacterium | reverse complement strand
TTTCCATCCGTTCCAGCATGGCACCGGACAGGCGCGAATAGTCATTCAGCATTTGCGAAACCCTCCTGCACCTCGATCCAGTCCAGCAGTTTGGATTTCCGCGCGCAGATGACGTTGCCCATGCGGAAGGTCGGCATCCGCACCTTGGCCTCGCCCGCGTAGTAGTAGACCTTCCGGCGCGCCCTCGCGTCGCCGAAGACAAAGACCGCAATGGCATCCGCGCCGCGCAGCAGATCATCGGCCAGCGTCAGGCATGCCTTCTCCGTGGCGGGTCCAGCCCGCAATTGATGTTCCATGATGGCCTCCGGTGTTCTGTTGGGGTCAGACGATGCCGAGCGTCTTTTTCACGCGGCGTTCTGTGTGGCCGAGGTTGATTGCCGCGAATGAGCGGACGTCGGGATCCGCGACGACCCGCCAAAGTTCAGACGGGCGCGTGATGCGGCCGAAGGTGTGGTCGATCTCCCCGTCCTCATCGACCACCTCGATGGTCTCCGACACCCGCACGGGCCCCTGACAGATCACCAGCAGCGAGTCCTCGTCGTGGTAGCCGAAGAGATGTGCGGTGTGCATCGATGCGATGGTGGGTGACAAGCCGAGACGGCTGAACTCGGCCAGCACGCCCAGCTTGAGTGCATCGTGGTAGGTGTACTTCCGCGCCTTGCCCGCCTCGACCGGGTTGTCCGGCTTGAAGTGGCCGCGCGAGATCCATGCCTCGACCTGGTAGCGGGTCAGTTGCGCCGCGTCCGCAAGCTGCTGGATAGTGAATTCCTGGTTCATGGCGAATACCTTTGACAGTGCGTCTGAGCAATGGATAGATGGCCTCCGACACACTGTCAATGGTATTCGTTCACCTCGAAAAACGGGCCTTGCCTGTCCCGCGAAACCGAGCGTGATGAAGCGTTGGAGGACGCAAATGGCCACGATCCGCAAGAGAACATTGCCCTCGGGACTGGTGCGCTGGCAGGTGGACTTCACCGACCAAGCGGGCAAGCGGCGGTCCAAGCTGTTCCCGCGCCGCAAAGACGCCGACGTCTATCTGGTCAAGGTCCGCTCGCTGGTGGCCAACCATACCTATCTGGCCGACAGCGACAGCACGACGGTGGCCGATGCCGCGAAGGCGTGGCTCGACCATTGCGAGGTGCGCTGCAAGACCGGGCGGCGGATGGAGCGGTCCACGCTGCGCGGCTACAGCGACTATGTGCGGCTGCACCTGACCGCGCCGGTGGTCGGGATCGGGGACAAGCTGATCGCGCAACTGACCCGCCGCCATGTCAACGAACTGCGCGACCGGTTGCTGCTGAATGGCCGATCCGAACACCTGACCCGCCGCGCGATTTCGGTGCTGAAGCTGATCCTCGACCACGCCATCGACAACGGCCAGTTGTTCACCAACGCCGCGCACGGCGTGCGGGTGATCAAGTCCAGCCGGATCGAGCACAAGGCTCCGGTGCCGTCCAAGGAAGCGATCCGCGCGCTGATCGAGGCGGCTGACGAGGACTTCAAACCGCACCTGATCGTGTCGGCGCTGGGCGGGTTGCGCGCATCAGAACTGCGGGGTCTGCGCTGGGCGGATGTGGATTTCGACAAGGGCTTCCTTCATATCCGCCAGCGTGCCGACGCATACAACCAGATGGGCGAGCCGAAATCGCGGGCAGGGTTCCGCGACATCCCGGCTGGACCGATGGTGCTGAACGCTCTTCGCCGCTGGAAACTGCGCTGTCCGAAAAGCGAGTTGGGGCTGGTGTTCCCCGCGCCGCAGGGCGGTATCTTGCAGCACACCCGCACGCAGGACCGGTTCCGCAAGCTGCAGGAAAAGGTCGAGGTGACGATGCGCTGGCACGACCTGCGCCACTTCGCCGTGTCGCTGTGGATCGAGCAGGGCTTCTCGATCAAGGAGGTCATGACCTTCGCGGGCCACTCCTCCATCCAGATGACCATGGAACGCTATGGCCACCTGTTCCCCTCGCCCGACCACCAGAAGGCCATGGCCATGGTCGAGGCGAAGCTGCTGGGGTGACAGGCGCACTATTGACAGGTGTTAATTGTGCACGATACCAGTGACACATGTTACATA
>JAACVA010000231.1:8515-11637 GCA_009992615.1 Rhodobacterales bacterium | reverse complement strand
GCTGCGCCCCGGCGGATTTCCGTTCGAATTTGCCATGTATGTCTATAAATCGCCACGCGCCAGCAATGCCTGAAACATCAACTCGGCCCGCGCCCAATCCTCGGGCGTGTCGATGTCCTGCACCCGCCAGCGCGGCAGGCGTATCGGTGCCGTGTCGGGGCCAAACGGCGGCACACCGGCGCGCCACGCCGCGCTGCGCCCCCAATAAAACTGGCCCGCGTCGTGGAACGCCTCGTCCAGATCCTGACTGCGGGTGGCATATTGGCTGGGGTCGAACATCTGCAACCGCCCGTTCACGATCCGCACCGCCCGCTGGATCGGAAAACCGAAACTGGTGACCGGAATCGCATATTGCGCGTCGTCCAACAGCGCGCGCCCGGCGCGTATGTCACCGGCCCGCACGAAGGGCGCCGTGGCATAGAGACAGCACAAGGTTTCGGGCAGGTCGGCGCACCAGTCCAGGGCGTGCTGGATCACCGCCAGCGTCGTTGCATGATCGTCGGCCAGCGCAGCGGGGCGCAGGAACGGCACCTCGGCCCCGGCGCCGCGCGCCACCTCGGCGATCGCAGGATCGTCCGTGGATACGACAATGCGATCAAAACACCCTGCTTTTTCAGCGGCCTGAATCGACCATGCGATCATCGGCTGCCCGGCAAATTCGCGGATGTTCTTGCCCGGTATGCGTTTGCTGCCGCCCCGCGCCGGGATCAGACACAGGCTCACCCCAGGGCCTCGGTCAAAGCGGCGACAACCCTGTCCTGTTGCGCATCGGTCAGACCGGCATAAAGCGGGATAGAAATCGCACCGGCATAATACTCTTCGGCGACAGGAAAATCGCCCAAGGCAAAGCCGTGACGCCGCCAATAGGGCTGTGTATGCACCGGGATATAATGCACGTTCACCCCGATCCCCGCGCGGCGCAGGTGATCGAACACCGCCCGCCGCCGCTCTGCCGCCACCCGGATCACATAAAGATGGAACGACGACACCACCCCCGCCAACCGTCCCGGCAGGCGCAGCGGCAGTTCCGCCAGCAGCCGGTCATACCGGTCGGCCAGCGCGTTGCGCCGGGCCACGAAGGCCGCAAGCCGCTGCATCTGGGCGATACCCAGCGCGGCCTGAAGCTCTGTCATGCGATAGTTCAGGCCCAGTTCCAGCTGCTGATAATACCAGTCGCCATCGGGTTCGTGGGTCATCAAAGCCGGATCGCGGGTGATGCCGTGACTGCGCAACCGCCCCATCCGGGCGGCAAGGGCCGAATCGTTTGTGGTGGCGGCGCCGCCTTCTGCGGTGGTCACGATCTTGACCGGATGAAAGCTGAATACGCAGATGTCGGAATGTTCGCAGGCGCCCACGGCCCGGTCGCCGTAACGCCCGCCGATGGCATGGCTGGCATCCTCGATCACCCGCACACCATAGCGCCGCGCCAGCGCGCTGATGGCAGCCATGTCGCAGGATTGGCCACACATATGCACCGCCGTCAGCACCTTTGGCAGCCGCCCGGCCTCGGCCGCCCGCGCCAGTTTGATCTCCAGCGCCTTGGGGCACATGTTGAACGTCTGCGGATCAATATCGACGAAATCCACCTCTGCCCCGCACAGATGCCCGACATTCGCCGTCGCCACAAAGGTGTTGGGTGAGGTCCACAGCAGATCGCCCGGCCCAAGGTCCAACGCCAGACAGGCAATGTGCAGCGCCGAGGTGGCCGAGTTCACCGCCACCGCCTGCGCCGCCCCGGTGGCCGCGACGATTGCCGCCTCGAACAGCGGCACCTTGGGCCCCTGAGTCAGGAAATCCGACCGCAGCACCTCGATCACTGCGGCGATGTCATCCGACGAAATATCCTGACGCCCATAGGGGATCATGCGCTGGCCACCATCGCCAGAAACGCCTCGTGGCTCAGCCATTCGCTGTTTGTCCCGGAATCGTAAACAAACCCTTCGCCCACCGGCACCCCCCGTTCGCCCACGGCATTTGTCGTGAAATCACAATCAAAGCCGAAGGAAATCGTCGGCTTGATCACGAAATGGTCGGCGAACTCCAAGGTCAGGTGGCTGTCATCGCCGGGGCACATCACCTCGTGCAGCTTTTCGCCGGGGCGGATGCCGACAATCCTGTGCGGCAGGCCGGGCGCCATGGCCGAGGCCAGCTCGGTCACTTTCATCGACGGGATCTTGGGCACGAAAATCTCGCCGCCCTGCATCCGGGCGAAATTGGTCAACACGAACTGCACCCCCTGATCCAGCGTGATCATGAATCGGGTCATCTCGACGTGGGTGATCGGCAGCTCGGTCGCGCCTGCGGCGATCAACCGCTGAAAAAACGGCACGACCGACCCGCGCGACCCCACAACATTGCCATAGCGCACGGCGGCGAACCGCGTGCGTCGCGACCCCACCATGTTGTTGGCCGCGACGAACAACTTGTCGCTGGCCAGCTTTGTCGCACCATACAGGTTGACCGGGTTGGCGGCCTTGTCGGTCGACAGGGCGATCACCCGCTCAACCTGATGCGCCAGCGCCGCCTCGATCACATTCTGCGCGCCGTGGATGTTGGTCTTGACCGCCTCGAACGGGTTGTACTCGGCTGCGGGCACCTGTTTCAGGGCGGCGGCGTGGATCACATAATCCACCCCCTCCATCGCCTGAAGCAACCGCGGGCCATCGCGCACATCACCGATGAAATACCGCATGCACGGCGCGTCGAACACCTGCTGCATCTCGAATTGCTTCAGCTCGTCGCGGGAAAAGATGATCACCTTTCCGGGGCTATAATCGCGCAGGATATGCGCCACATATTTCTTGCCAAAACTGCCGGTGCCGCCGGTGATCAGAATGTTCTTGCCGTTGAACATGATACGCTCTCTTGTCAGTGTCCGGCGCAGGAATAAGGGTTCGCCGCCAGCAATGCCATGACAAAGCGACCCGACGCGCGTTGCCCCAACGCACACCCCCGGAAATTTATACCCCATCTGTGGTTTTTCAAATATCCTCGGGGGGAATGGCCCGCAGGGCCAGAGAAGGGCAGACAGCCCCCCGTCACACCCACGGCCGCGCGCGACGGTCCAGCAGGCCAAGCCGGCCCGCAACCTCGTCACGCACCGGCCCCGGTCGGGGCAGATC
>JAACVA010000231.1:0-8498 GCA_009992615.1 Rhodobacterales bacterium | reverse complement strand
AATGCGCGGGCGGTGCCTTGCCATCGCGGTGGCCGCTCCAGACGAGGCCGCGCAGCACCGCCTGCGCAGCGGGGGGCAATCGTTCGGGCACCGCATACCCGCCCAACTCGGCCCAGACCCGCGCCCAACACCGCCCCACCGACCACGGGTTGTATCCCCCGCCCCCCAGCACAAGCAGCCGGGGCACCATGGCCCGCAGCGCCCGAACCACGCCCACATGGGCGTTGTTCGACAGAGCAAGCCGTGACAGCGGATCTTCAAGCAGCGCATCGGCACCACATTGCAGGATCACCGCCCCGGGGCGGAAATCGGCAAGGCGCGGCAGGATCAGCCGGTCGAGCACCGCCGTCATTTCCGTGTCGTTGAAGCCGCGCGGCACCGGCAGGTTCCACACCTGCCCGGCACCGCGATCGTCCAGCGCGCCGGTGAACGGCCAGCGGCGTTCTTCATGCACCGAGATCATCAACACATCGGGGTCTTGCGCAAACCCGTGCTCTACCCCGTCGGGGTGATGGGCGTCGATATCCACATAAGCCACGCGGCCCACACCGGCGGCGCGCAACGACAGAATCGCAAGTGCCGGATCGTTGAGATAGCAAAACCCGTTGGCCCGGTCGGGCAACCCGTGGTGCGTGCCGCCGCCCGGCGAATAGACGGCCCCGCCATCGCGCAACATCTGCCCGGCCAGGATAGACCCGCCCGCCGCCGTCGCCGGGCGGCGAAACATCTCGGAAAAGATCGGGTTCGAGACACTGCCCAGCCCGTGCTGGTGCAAAACTTCGGCGGGCAGGTTGGCGCCGGCTTCGGCCCGCTGCAACACGTCAAGATACGCCGGATCGTGCCAGGCCGCCAAGGCGGCAGGCCGGGCGCGCGGGCTGATCACATATTGCCCCGCCGCGAACCAGCCCAGGGTCTGCGCCAGGTCGATCACCGTTGACACCCGTGCCACCCGCAGAGGGTGGTGCGCGCCGTAGCTTGATCCGCGATATATCGCGGCGCCTATGAAATGCGCGCGCGCCGCATGTCCTGTCATATTTTCTGTCATGCTCGTGGCAAATAAACGATGCCGCAGCACAATCAACGCGGCAAACGCAGCACCTGTGGTTTGCAATGCCTGTGTGCTGTGCTAGCCTGGTCTCAAAAGTAAAATCGTGGCGGTTAACTGGTGCCTCCCTTAAATATGTCAAACGAAAACGGGCGTTTTCCCCTTATTGCCAATGATCGCAAGCGTGACGTGCGCACGCAGTTCGGTGCACTTTGCTGGCGCCGCCAGGGAAGTATTGTGCAGGTGCTGCTGATCACGACACGGCGCACGAAACGCTGGGTGATCCCGAAGGGGTGGCCGATGGGCGGTGAAACCCCCGCCGCCGCCGCCGCGATCGAAGCCTTTGAAGAGGCTGGCGTTGAGGGCATAGGCAGCGACACCTGCCTTGGTATTTTTTCCTATACCAAAGAAATGGAAGGTGACGATCTGCCTTGCGTTGTCGCGGTTTTTCCTTTGAGGGTGACCCGGAAATTCAAGGAATGGCCCGAAGAAAACGAACGCAAGCGCCAGTGGTTCAGCCGAAAGAAAGCCGCCGCCAAGGTTTTGGAACCCGAGTTGAAGCGCCTCATCGCCAACTTCGACCCGAAAACCCTGACCTGACGCCCCATTGAACCGGGCAGTGCAAGTCATAGTTATGGTTGGTAAACCCCGGGGCCCTAGATGATCCGCTTTTCGCTCAGATGCAGCAATGACCACCGCTTTGACAGTTGGTTCGCCTCGGGTGCGGCCTTTGACAGTCTGCGCACCGCCGGGCTTCTGACCTGCCCGGACTGCGGCGACACGGTGGTTGAAAAGGCGCTGATGGCCCCCCCGGTAAAAACCGCCGCGCCGCAAGACGCCGCCGGTCGCGGCGTGGCCCTGTCCGGCCCGCCCGGCGATCCGGCCCATGCCGCACTGGCCGAATTGCGTCGCCTGATCGAAGCGAACGCCGATGATGTCGGCAGGAATTTTGTCGACGAGGCACGCGCGATCCACGAAGGCGTGAAACCCGCACGTTCGATTTATGGCCAGGCCCGCCCCGACCAGGCGCGCCGACTGATCGAAGACGGGGTGCCCATCGCCCCGCTTCCCTTCCTTCCTAAAAGCAGAGCAAACTGAAAGGCACGCCATGGACATCCTGATTACCGGCGCCAACCGTGGCATCGGCGCGGCTTTGCTGCACGACTATCGCGCCGAAGGGCGCGACGCCCAGGGCACCGCCCGCAACGATCCTGCCTTGCTGCCACTCGACGTGACCGCCCCGGCCAGCGTCACGGCGCTGGCCGACCGGCTGAACGGTGCCCCCCTGGGACTGCTGGTCTGCAACGCCGGCGTTTATCTGGACAAGGGCCACAGCCTGGGCCACGGCTTTGGTGCCGACCTTTGGGCGCAGACCTTTGCCACCAACGTCACCGGCGTTTTCCTGACGATTGAGGCGCTGTTGCCGAACCTGCGCGCCGCCAAGGGCAAGATCGCCATCATATCCAGCCAGATGGCCAGCCAAACCAATGCATCCGGCGGCGCCTATATCTATCGCGCCTCCAAGGCGGCTGCGCTGAACCTTGGCCGCAACCTGGCGCAGGATCTCAAGGGCGACGGCATCGCGGTGGGTATCTATCACCCCGGCTGGGTCCAGACCGACATGGGCGGGTCCAGCGCCCAGATCACCCCACAAGATGCCTCGCTCGGGTTGCGCGCCCGGTTTGATGCGCTTGGCCTGGCGACCACCGGCTGTTTCGAAACCTGGGATGGCCGCGCGCACCCGTTTTGACCAGCGTGGGGTTTTCAGAATACGCGCGGGGGCAACCATGGCGGCGGGGCAAACCGCCCCCTGCGGCCCGCCACGGCCCCTTGCCTCATCCCGAGGCACCCCGTAAAAGCCGCCCGGACACAGAACGGGCGGACCTTTTGGCATGACACGACTGGTGATGAAATTCGGCGGCACCTCTGTCGCCACACCCGACCGGATCAAGCGGGCGGCCAAACGTGTCGCGCGCGAGGTGGCGAATGGCCATGAGGTGATCGTCATCGTCTCGGCGATGGCGGGCAAGACGAACGAATTGGTGGGTTGGGTAGACGAAATTTCGCCGTTTTATGACGCGCGCGAATATGATGCGGTCGTGTCGTCGGGCGAAAACGTGACGGCCGGCCTGATGGCGCTGACCTTGCAGGAAATGGAAATCCCGGCGCGATCATGGCAAGGCTGGCAGGTGCCGCTGATCACCAATGGCGCCCATGGCGCCGCCCGGATCGAAGACATCCCGACCACCAACATGGACGCCAAGTTCGCCGAGGGCATGAAGGTGGCCGTGGTTGCCGGGTTTCAGGGCATCAGCCCCGAGGGCCGCATCACCACCCTGGGCCGGGGCGGCAGCGACACGACCGCCGTCGCCTTCGCCGCCGCCTTTGAGGCCGTGCGCTGTGACATCTACACCGATGTCGATGGCGTCTATACCACCGACCCGCGGGTCAGCAGCAAGGCGCGCAAGCTGGACCGCATCGCCTTCGAGGAAATGCTCGAACTGGCCTCGCTGGGCGCCAAGGTGCTGCAAACCCGCTCGGTCGAACTGGCCATGCGGTTCAAGGTGAAACTGCGTGTCCTGAGCAGCTTTGACGAATATGATGAAACTGCGGGCACCCTGGTCTGCGATGAGGAGGAAATCATGGAATCCAAAGCCGTGGCCGGCGTGGCTTTTTCACGGGACGAGGCAAAGGTGACCCTGATTTCGGTCGCCGACAAACCGGGCATCGCTGCCGCCATTTTCGGCCCGCTGGCCGAGGCAGGGGTGAATGTCGATATGATCGTGCAGAACATATCAGAGGACGGGCGCACCGACATGACGTTTTCCTGCCCGGTCGATCAGGTGAAACGCGCCGACCGCGCCATGAGCGAGGCAAAGGCCGAGGGCAAGATCGACTATTCCGAGCTGGTGGCCGACACAGATGTCGCCAAGGTTTCGGTGGTCGGCATCGGGATGCGCAGCCATGCCGGCGTGGCCGCCAAGATGTTTCAAAGCCTGCGGGACGAAAACGTCAACATCAAGGTCATCACCACATCCGAAATCAAGATCTCGGTGCTGATCGACCGGAAATACATGGAACTGGCCGTGCAGGCCCTGCACGACGCGTTCGAGCTGGAAAAAGCCTGACGCGACGCGACCTGACCGGTCGGCGCAACGGACGCAGGCGGCCGGGGTTTCCGGTCGCCGGGCCGGCCAGCGGATGCCCCATGGTCCGGCATATCGAAAACCGTTTCCTACGCGTCTCGGGTGTGATCTAACCAAACTGGCCCCAATCGCGAGACCAAGCCCCGATGCCGCACCGCACAGAATCCGAAAGCCGCAAACTGTTGGGGCGCCTGCGTGAAGCGCTGGCGCAGGACAGTGCCGGGCAGACGCGGCTGGACCGGATCACTGCCCTGACCGCCGACTCGATGGAAACCGAAGTCTGCTCGATCTATCTGTTCCGCGATCCAGAGACGCTGGAACTGTGCGCCACGGAGGGGCTGAACAAAGAAGCCGTGCACCAGACCCGGATGCGGCTGGGTGAAGGGCTGGTCGGGCGGGTGGCCAAGACGGCACGCCCGGTGAACAGCGCCAATGCCCCACAGGAACGCGGTTTCCGTTTCATGCCCGAAACCGGCGAAGAAATATACTCCAGCTTCCTCGGTGTGCCGATTCAGCGGCTGGGCGAACGGCTGGGTGTCCTGGTCGTGCAATCAAAAGAGATGCGCAGCTATTCCGACGACGAAGTGTATGCCCTTGAGGTCGTCGCCATGGTTCTGGCCGAGATGACCGAACTGGGTGCCTTCACCGGCGAGGGTGCCGCGCTGTCGGCGCGCCACCAACAGCCGGTGATGTTTCGCGGCGTGGTGGGCCAGGAAGGCACCGCCGATGGCCATGTCTATCTGCATGAACCCCGCGTGGTGGTCACCAACCCCATCGCAGACGACCCCCAGCGCGAATCCGAACGCCTAACGGCGGCGGTGGACCGGCTGCGCCTGTCGGTGGACGATCTGCTGGGCCGCGCCCAGACCGCCGACAAGGACAGTCGACAGGTTCTGGAAACCTATCGGATGTTCGCCAATTCGCGCAGCTGGATGAAACGGATGCAGGAAGACATCGCGCGCGGCCTCTCGGCCGAGGCTGCGGTGGAAAAGGAACAGTCCAGCGCCCGCGCACGGCTGGGTGCCGCGCCCGATCCGTATCTGCGCGAACGGCTGCACGATCTGGACGATCTGTCGAACCGTCTGTTGCGCATCCTGACAGGTCAGGGCGGCCAGACCGGTGCCGAAATGCCGGAACGCCCGATCCTCGTGGCGCGCAATATCGGGCCGGGCGAATTGCTGGAATACGGGCGCAGTCTGCGAGGCGTCGTTCTGGAACAGGGCTCGGTCGGGTCGCACGCCGCCATCGTGGCGCGTGCCCTGGCGATTCCTCTGGTCATCCACGCCGAGCGCATCACGACCGAGGCACTGAACGGCGACCGCATTCTGGTGGACGGCGATCAGGGCATCGCGCATCTGCGCCCCGAAGACAGCGTTGCCAAGGCGTTTCAGGACAAGATCGCAATGCAGGCGAGCGCGCAGGAACGCTATGCCTCGATCCGCAATGAACCCGCCACGGCGAAATGCGGCACCAATATCGCGCTGATGATGAACGCCGGCCTGATGGCCGACCTGCCCAGCCTTGAAAGTTCGGGCGCCGAAGGCGTGGGCCTGTTCCGTACCGAGCTTCAGTTCCTGATCCGCAGCAATGTACCGCGCCGGGGCGAACTGGCCGCGCTGTATGCGCGGGTGATTGATGCCGCCAAGGGGCGGCAGGTGGTGTTCCGCACCCTCGACATCGGGTCGGACAAGGTGCTGCCCTATATGAAACCGCAGGACGACGAACCGAACCCCGCCCTTGGCTGGCGCGCGATCCGGGTCGGGCTGGACAAGCCGGGCGTCATGCGGATGCAGCTTCAGGCGCTGATCCGCGCCTGCAATGGTCGCCCCTTGCATGTGATGTTTCCCTTCGTCGCGCAGTTCGACGAATTCCGTCAGGCCCGCCAACATGCCCTGAACGAGCTTGAGCGTGAAAAGAAACTGGGCCGCGCCCTGCCCCGCGAGGTCAAGATCGGTGCGATGCTGGAAACCCCCTCGCTGGCCTTTGCGCCGCGCCAGTTCTTCGAGATGGCCGATTTCATCTCGATCGGCGGCAACGATCTGAAACAGTTTTTCTACGCCGCCGACCGTGAAAATGAACGGGTGCGCCGGCGCTATGACACGCTGAACGTATCGTTCCTGTCACTGATCGAACACATCGTCGGCCGCTGCGCCGAAACCGGAACGCCGGTATCGTTCTGCGGCGAAGATGCCGGTCGCCCGATCGAGGCGATGTGTTTCGCCGCCATGGGCCTGCGCACGCTGTCCATGCGCCCTGCCTCGGTCGGGCCGGTCAAACATCTGCTGCGTCGGGTCAACCTGAACGAGGCGCGCACGGTGATCGACGCCGCCCGCGTGTCAGGCGCGCAATCCGTCCGCCCCGCCGTCATTGAATGGCTGCGCGGCCAGTCCTGATCCATTTCTTGGTCCGAGTCCTGATTGGCGCACAACACTTGGTATCTTCTTGTCCGGAACAATTCCGCCCGACGCTGTGTCGCCGAACGTCAGCGCAAGGTCCGGGGCGGATCGACCATCAGGCGAAATTCACGCAACAAGGTTTCAACCTCGATGTCGCTGTCGCGGGCCAGGGCGCGCAGTCCGAAATAGACCCGCGCCATTTCCTGATAATAGCTGGTGAAGGCATAATTCGTCGCAGCCCCCGCAACCGCCCCGATCACCGGAACGGTCTGCGTGGCCAACTTTTGCCCCAGCACCGTGGCAAGGCGCGGCGCGATCCGCGCGATCAGCCCATGCACAGCGCCGCCGGTCAGGGTGATCCTTGCGGTCAGGAAGGCAACGTCGGTGCCATCGTCACGCGACAGCGGGCCAGCGGCGGCGAACACCTGCAAACACTGCATCCGCACCTTGTCATCGGCAGGGTCAAACCCGTGATCGGCGGCAATGCCCTGAATGGCGCGCAACAGGATCGTCGTTGTCACCGGCAATTCCGCCAGCGCCGTTGGCAATCCGCCTGCCCCGCCTGCGGCGCCCATGGCGGTGGTCACCACGGTGTTCAACCAATCCGCCCGGTCCGCCACCGACACGCGTGACCGGCTGGCGGCATCAAACGCCACCTCAAGCGCGCGACGCGTGGCATTGTCCAGCCCATTTCGCACCGACAGCGGCAGCTTGGCCAGAAGGTTCTCGGCCTGCCCGCCCACCAAGGCCAGCACCTGCATTCCAATGCCGTCCGCCCCACGAAACCTGCGTGCCAACTGGGTAAGTGCGGCGCGCGTCTCCGCGTCCAGTTCGGTGATTTCCAGCGGTTCAGCCTCGTGATTTTGCATAGCTTGAACATGGGCATCCCGGAAGGCTTTGGCAAGATTGCTCAGCCCGCCTTTTCTACTGGCCCTGCCACCCCGTCCCACGCGCCCGGCTGCAACGCCTTGCCCAGCACCCGCGCCGGGTTGGTGGGCGGCGGCATCACCACATCGCCCAGACGATGAAAACCGAATCGGCCATAGTATGGTTCATCCCCCACCAGCATCACCCGCGCCCAGCCCAGTGTCGTGGCGCGGGACAGGCTTTCCATCATCAACAGCGCGCCCAGCCCTTCGCCTTGCCGCGTCGGATGCACCGCCACCGGCCCCAGCAACAAAACCGCCTGCCCAGCGACCTGCACCGGCCAATAGCGGATAACCGACGCCAAACCACCGGTGTCGTCGCGCGCCACAAGGCACAATGCGCGCACCGGCTGCACGCCGTCACGAAACCGGTATGACGACAGCGCCTCGCGCCCCGGTGCGAAGCACAGATCGTACAGCGCCTCGACCTGCCAGCGGTCCTCTGGCGTCTCTTGCTCAAGCCGGATCAACCGCACCCCCCCTGTTCGCGCTGGAACGCGCCCTAGCATGGGGTTAGGTCTGGTACAAATCCCGATCACCGAAAGGTTGCCCATGTTCTATCGCCCCGCAGACGGCCACGGCTTGCCGCACAACCCGTTCAACGCCATCGTCACGCCCCGGCCGATCGGCTGGATCAGCACACGGGGTGCCGAAGGACAAGACAACCTGGCACCCTATTCTTTCTTCAACGCCGTCGCCTATGTGCCGCCGCAGGTGATGTTTGCCTCGACCAGCGCCAAACCCGATCGCGGCGACACCAAGGACAGCGTCGCCAATATCCGCGACACCGGGGTGTTCTGCGTGAACGTCGTAGAATATGCGATGCGCGACGCGATGAACCTCACCTCGGGCATGTGGGACCGGGACGTGGACGAATTCACCAAGGCGGGGATTGATCGCGCCGAATGCGACACGATCGCCTGTTCCCGCGTCGCAGCCGCCCCCGCCAACCTCGAATGTCGCCTGACCCGGATCATCCAACTGC
>JAACVA010000295.1 GCA_009992615.1 Rhodobacterales bacterium | reverse complement strand
ACCGAGACGACGCAGCGGATCTGCTCGCCCAGCTTGCCCTTCTTGCCGACGGTGTTCATCACCTCGCGCAGCAGCGTGGATTCGTCGATGCTGTCGCCTGCGTGAATATCGCCGGTGCGTTCGATCATTTCCCGCTTGAACTGCTCGATTTCCGTCGCTGCCATCTCGCGGAAATCCTTGTCCAGCGCCTCGCCGGACTCGAGTTGGGCAGAGTCGATCAGGATCGTGTTCGGGCGGGGCATCCGGTTGCCGTTCTCATCATAGTTGCGGAACAGGGCCAGGCGACCGTTCTCCAGCACGGCACTTTCACCATCATCCTTTTCGCGGATGAAGCCGGAGACGTATTTGTAGATCAGCTCCGATGTGGCCGTGTTGTTGCAGACGACGATGAACACCGGCGGAACGCCGATGCCTTCTTCTTGCCAAAGGTGGAACGTCTTTTCGTAATGCCCGTAGAGGGCTTCCAGAGCCGTCAACAACTCGACCGGCAGACTAAACGGATCTAGCGCCTTTCCGGCCACACGTCCCTTCTTGGGAAGCTTCTTGCCGATGTGTTCCCACAGGTTGCGGAACTTCGGCGTGTCACCGCCGGGGATATTGTCGGCCACCGGCACCCGCGGCAACTTCACGATGCCACATTCGATGGCGTCCATGAGCGAGAAGTCGGACATCGTCCAGGGGAACAGCGTGCCCTCGATATAACCAGAGCCGCGCAGGAAGAATGGCGTGGCAGACAGATCATAGACGAGGCTGATGCCCAGTTTGCGCTTGACGGCTTCCAGGCCGGAAATCCACATGCGCGCAGCTTCGTTGTTCTCTTTGGCCTCGCTCTTGTCGTCGCCTTTCAGATCATCTTCTGTGTCTCCGACAGCATCCTTGACCCGCTCGCGGTAGCAGTGATGCGCCTCGTCGTTCAGCACGACGATGTTCTTCTGGCCCATCAGGTCGCCCATGACGCGCTGGATCATCTCGCCTTCGGTCTCAAGCGTCTGAACCTTGTCGCCACGCCACCCCTCAAGGGCCTGACGGGTGCCTTTGGCGATCACCAGTTTTTCGCGCAGCTTGAAGGCGTGGTAATTGGTGATGACGATCTTGGCGCTCTGGATATCGCGCAGCATGTCGGGCGGCGTGATTTCACGGCTGCGATAGTAGCTTTCCGGGTCGTTGGGCATCAGAACGCGCAGCCGGTCTCGGATGGTGATGCCAGGGGAGACGATCAGGAAGCGGCTGGAAAACGCTTTGCTGTTCGGATGACGTACGGCATTGACAGTTTGCCAGGCGATCAGCATCGCCATGACGGTGGTCTTGCCCGCCCCTGTCGCAAGTTTCAGCGCAAGGCGCATCAATTCAGGGTTCGCCTGCTCATTCGCCCCTTTGATATGGGCCCAGAACTTGGCAACGCGCGGCCCCATCTTGGGGGCCACTTCCGTGAGCCAGATGGCGGTTTCCACCGCTTCGATCTGGCAGAAAAACGGACGGATGCCCTCAAACTCGTGGTGCCGCCAGTGGCGCAGCAGGCGCGCGGTCTCTGGCGTCACCAGCCATTGATCGGGGTTGGGCAGGTTGCGCCAGGTTTCGACATAGCCCCGAACCTCGTTGATGATCGGGGTGGGGTTGTATTCTTGATCCGATGTCGAAAGTTCGTCATTGGCGCCGAGCAATAGGGAAGCCTGCTTCGTGTTCTGCCGCTGCTTCTTCGTTTTAGGAACCGGTGTGATGAGATCTGAGCGCCGCCTGTTATCGAGGATGCGGTTTGTGGGCTGACCATCCGGATCAAGTTCCCAATGCCTGCCGGGGTACGCGTAAGGTGAATTCAGGATCGGTTTTTCGAAGAACTGCTCAGACATCCTAAGCGCCTTTCCCGATGCTTGTTTTTACGGATGCTGTCTGTTCGTCAATCCATCGGTCAATATCGTCATGCTTGAAGCGCCACTGACCTCGGACCTTGAAGGCCGGAATCTGACCATTGCGCGCCATCGTGTACACGGTTTTTCCTGCAACCTTCAACAAAACCGCGACCTCTGGCAAAGTGAGAATAGGGTCCGCCATGGACCTGCTCCTTCTCGAAATGTGTAAATTGAAGCTGCCAGACTTTGCCAGCCTTTACTAGCTGTTGAT
>JAACVA010000294.1:1895-2110 GCA_009992615.1 Rhodobacterales bacterium | reverse complement strand
AGGGCCAGCCCGACCCGGATCCATTCATCGTAAGAAAGATCGTCATTAGGGATGCAGGACAAAGCCTCTTTGACCAATGCGAACGACGGCGGTTCCAGCCGCCGCAAGCCTGCAACTTTCCGCCCGTCTCGCTCGACGTCGCGCGTATCAGCCTTTGTCTGGCCACCCATCTTGCGCAGATAGGCGTCTGCTGCGGCGATGAACGCGGCGCAACT
>JAACVA010000294.1:0-1772 GCA_009992615.1 Rhodobacterales bacterium | reverse complement strand
CACCTCGACGCGCGCCACTGTGCTGTCGAGCATGTGAAACTCGGGCGTCTGGATCTTGTCGAAGGGATCGTCGGTGCGAAACGCCAGCAGGATCTTCGGCGCGCGACCGATGCGTTTGGCAGGTGTCGCGCCGAGCATGTCGCAGGCGAGGGTGGTCAGATGCGCAGCCTTGCCCTCGTCCAACACGTCGATGTCGATACCAATCAGGTTGCCGCAGAGCAGGCCCGTATTGGTGCAGTTGCGTTGGGCGTTGGTCCAGCGGGTGATTTCGGCCTCGTCGGCCGTCGCGCAGACGGCCTCCCAGGATTTCATGGCGGGACGCTTGCCGGCGGCCTTCGTGGCCACATGCGGACCAAGGACGGGAACGGGGCGATAGGCGTTGCGATGGAGGGTCAGGCGCAGGTCGGTGAGATCATCCGCAGCAGCGGCTGTCATGCACGACCCTCCTGTTCTGCAATCCAGTTCAGGATGGTGCTTTTGCGGGCGCAGATCACCGATCCCATCTTGAAGTGCGGCATGCCCTTCGGTGCCTCACCGGTCAGGTAGTAGACCTTGCGGCGATGCTTGACGTCGCCGAACAGGAACCTGGCGATTTCGTCTGCGCCGCGCAGCAGGTCATCGCCCAGCGTCGCCTCGGTCGCTGTCTGCTTCAGGGTGTCAAGGGATCGAGGGTGGTGGGTCATTGGAGGTTCCTTTCTGGGGCAGGGCGTCTTGGAGGAAGTGGGCTTCAAGGCCGTGGAGGCGGCGCCATGTAGCGCGGACCTGCATGCTGATGTTGATGCTGGCGGTGCTCAGCGCGTTGGCGCGGGTCACCATGGCCAGCTTGTAGATGCGTTCGGCGGTCGTGGTCGGTGCCGTGGAGGTGAGGACCGCCAGCTTGGTGCGCCCCTCCGGACTGCCAAGCAGCCACGGCACCATCTTGAACGTGTCCTTTGATGCTGCGTAGCCGAGGATCAGGTTGGTCTCCCGGGGCGGTGCATCGTGGAAAAGCAGGGCGACCAGAGATGGCACCCGCAGGAACAGATACTTCCGGTCGATCAGGTCGAGATGCCAGTCGTCTGGCGATGATCGGATCAGCGCGCCCGATTCTGGCGAGATGGTCCCCGCAATCGAGGCTGTCAGCGCGGCCCATGTGCCGGGGCGTGTCTTTGCCATCACCTCGGCCACGATCCGGATGTTCCAGGCGAAGTGTTCGCTGATCCCGGCACCGATCGAGGCGATCAGCACGTCCTCCTCGCGCCACAACCGCCTGAAGCCGCCGTGTTCCTTGGGGATTTTCTGCGCCTGAATGGCTCCGGCTGCTTGCAGGACACGCAGGCTGGGCAAGGGCATCCCCGATGCCGCCACCGCGTCCGCATCGCCATGGAAGAGCGGTTCGGGTGCATCCACACCGTTCCGTTCGCTGGCTGTCATTGATGAGGGCTCCGTTCATGAACAAGGGCTTTACACGCGCAACAATCCATTGCAAGTGCACTAGCGATGGTTCATATCACCAATTAACGGGCTTTGACAACTGGTCCCGGAATCTACGTCCACGGAGGGAAATCATGGCCACGATCCGCAAACGCACGCTGCCCTCGGGCTTGGTCCGATGGCAGGTGGACTTCACCGACCAGGCGGGCAAGCGGCGGTCCAAGCTGTTCCCGCGCCGCAAGGACGCTGATGTCTATCTGGTCAAGGTCCGCTCGCTGGTGGCCAACCATACCCCCCCTGTGTCAGGGAAGTTGTCCGCTGCTTTACTTTTGCTCTATTTCTCAGGTGGGCGGGATAGG
>JAACVA010000293.1:422-2334 GCA_009992615.1 Rhodobacterales bacterium | reverse complement strand
GCATCCCGAAATGGCTGTGCGGGATCATTTTCATGTCGGTCAGCATCGCCAGCATGCGCGACACCGCGAACACGCTGGCGATCAGACCCGACGCCGTGGCGACCAGCGCCAGCGCCACCGTCAGGTAGAAGCCGGTCTTGCCGAGAGCGGGCTCGGCGGCCTCGGCCAGCGCGTAGTCCTTCGCCGCCACGATACGTTCGAGCGGCAGGCTGGAGCCGACCGCGAAGGCCACCAGCAGATAGACGACGACGCAGATGGCGATCGACCAGATGATGGCCCGACCCACATTGCGGTGCGGGTCGGTGACCTCTGCGCCGCTGTTGGTGACGGTCGTGAAGCCCTTGAAGGCCAGGATGGACAGCGCAACCGACGCCACGAACCCGGTGGCGCCCATGTCACCGCCCGTCGCCTCGAACGAGATGCCGCTCGCCCAGAGGCCGGCTGCCCCGAACAGCGCGATGCCGCCCACCTTGAGCACGGCCATGACGATGGAGAACAGCCCGACCGACCGGCTGCCCGACACGTTCACGAGCCAGGCGAAGACGATCAGCCCGACGCCGAGAATTGGGACAAGAACGCTGTCCGGATCGCCGCCGAACGCCCGCAGCGTGTAGGTGCCGAAGGTGCGCGCGACGAGGCTTTCGTTGATCACTATCGACAGCGCCATCAGCAGGGCGGCCCCCGCCGCGACCGTCGTCGGGCCGTAGGCCTTCTTCAGGATCATCCCGATGCCGCCCGCTGACGGATACGCGTTCGACATCTTGATGTACGTATAGGCACTGAACGCGGTCACGACAGCACCCACGACGAACGACAGCGGGAAGAGCGGCCCGGCGAGTTCGGCAATCTGTCCGGTCAAGGCGAAGATGCCCGCGCCGATCATCACGCCGGTTCCCATGGCCATAGCACCTGGGAGGGTAATGCTGTTCTTCTCGTAATCGCTTTTCGTCATGGATTTTCCTTTTCAGGCTTTTGCCGCAGCGCCAGCCAGAGCAGCGGCACCCCCGTCACAAGCCCGAGTCCGAGCACCGCCCATGTCGCGCGCCCGAGGTCTCCGCTAACCGCCTCACCGCCGAAATGGGCAAGCAGGAAGCTTGCCGGGATGATCCCCGCCAATGTTGCGAAGGCGAAACGCCAGGCGTGCAATCGGCTCAGTCCGGCCGCGTAGCTGATCATGTCGAAGGACACGAAGGGCATCAGGCGGCTGGCAAAAACCGTCGCCGTCAACGCGGTCTGCGAGCCGAGAAGCCCGGCTTCGACGCGATCACCGAACACCCGCCGCAAGACATCATGCCCCAGAACCCGTGCGAGACCGAAGGCGATCAGCGCCCCGAGCTCGGCGCCGATGACGACCTGCACGGTCCCCCAGACATGCCCATAGGCTGCTCCCGCCGCCAGCGCGATCGGCGCGCTCGGGATCGGGCTGGCCACGACCGCAAGGGTCATAAGCGTGACGATCAGGACCGGCCCCCAGAAACCGGCGCGCGCCACCAGCATTTCCAGACGCTCGACGTCCAGAAGGCTGCGCACCTCGGCGAATACCGAAGGCGCGAACTGCCAGACAGCGAGCAGCCCGATGCCGAGGATCGCAAGGCCCGCAAGAATGTTGGCGCGCAGGCTCATCTCAGACGGCCGCGACGGCCTTCGCCAGGAGGTCGCGCACCTCGCCCGCCACGGCCGTCAGTTCGGCGTTCTCAATCGCCTGCATCGACGCCACAGGATCGATGGCGCTGACTTCCACGCCGCCCCCCACCTCGCGCAGGATGACGTTGCAGGGCAGCATCGCACCCACGCGCGGTTCGATCCCGATGGCCTGATGCGCCATCTTCGGGTTGCAGGCGCCGAGGATGCGATAGGCGGGCATCTCGACATCGAGCTTCTTCTTCATCGTCGCCTTGACGTCGATCTCTGT
>JAACVA010000293.1:0-357 GCA_009992615.1 Rhodobacterales bacterium | reverse complement strand
GAGAAGTCCTTTCGTCTATTTCCGAAGATATTTGACCAGCGCTGCTATGGCCAAAACCACCAGCGCAAGGATCAGCAGGCCGAAGAGCCAGCCAAACCCCATTCCGAAACCCATTCCGGAGCCCATGTCGTTCCAGTTCATCATCTCATCCTCCTGATTTTCACCCGCAGGGTGCGCCTATTGACCGACACCACGACAACATGGGGCAGGACAGCACAGGATCGGTGTCGGGATGTCGGGGCGCCCTGTCCGGACGCCCCGCCCGGATCACACCGACGCCGTGACCGCGAATTCGGTCATCATGCCGGTCGCAAGGTGCGGCATGTGATGGCAATGCAGCATCCAGCGCGCGGCCTC
>JAACVA010000170.1:1908-11826 GCA_009992615.1 Rhodobacterales bacterium | reverse complement strand
GATGGCATAGCTTTCTTCGAACAACCACTGGGGAATGGCAGCGCGTTCGGCCGCCCAACCGCGCAGCAGGGTGGTGGTGACCGTGCGTTTCGGGCGGCGGCCCGACAGCAGCGCGATCGTCCACATCCGGTCAGGTTCGGGGGCGTCGGTCAGGTAATCGGCCAAAGCGGCAACCTTGGCGGTGGTGCTGGTGGTCTGGTCAAGCACCAGGAACAGCGCGGCAAAACGGTTCATTCCGCGGCCTCGGTGGCGTCGAGGCTTTCACCTTCCCATGCTGTCTGGACAATCTGCGCGTCGTATCCCTGGTCGGCCAGCCAGCGCCGGAAGATCGACGTATATCCGTGGGTCACGAACACCCGTTCTGCCCCAGTGGCGCGAATGGCGGTGTTCAGGCCGTGCCAATCGGCATGGTCGGACATGACGAACCCGCGGTCTGCCGCGCGGCGCCGGCGTACCCCGCGCAGGGCCATCCATCCCGAGGCAAAGCCATCCGACGCCGGGCCGAACCGCCGCGCCCAGGGTGTGCCCAGCGCCGAGGGCGGCGCCAGGATCAGCGCGCCGGGGTGGTCTTTGGGGTTCAGGGCCGGCGTGACCGGCCGGGTGTCGGGCAGGCGCAACCCTTGGGCGCGCAGCACGGCATTTGTGCTTTCCACGGCGCCATGGGTCAGGATCGGGCCGATTTCGGGGTTCAGCAGCGACAGCAGGCGTTGTGCCTTGCCCAGGGCATAGGCGCCGAGGATGGTGGCGCGCCCTGCGGCGGCGTTGCTGGCCCACCAGGCGTTCAACCCGGTCGCAATCTGCGCTTGCGGCTGCCATTTGAACACCGGCAGGCCAAAAGTGCATTCGGTGATGAAGGCGTGACAGGCCAGTGGTTCAAACGGTTCGGACAGGCCGTCGGGCTCGATCTTGTAGTCACCCGAAACGACCCAGACCTCGCCCCGGTGTTCCACCCGGATTTGCGCGGAACCGGGCACATGGCCCGCCGGGTGAAACGACACGCGCACACCGTTCATGTCGCGCACCGTACCAAAGGCGATGGTTTCCAGCGTGATGTTTCCCAGCCGGTGGCGGATCACCGGGGCGGCGGTGTCGGTTGACAGGTATCGCCCGTGGCCGGGGCGGGCGTGATCGGAATGGCCGTGGGTGATCAGGGCGCGCGGCACGGGGCGCCAAGGATCGATGTAAAAATCGCCAGCCGGGCAATAAATGCCTCTGTCTGTGAAGGTGAGAAGTGCGCTGGCCATCAACGTAGTTTAGGTCCGCCGGCGGGATTTGCCAGTGTGCCCGGCCTCGACCTGGCCGGCGCTAGGACCGGATGGGGGAGGAGGGGCCGTTGTGCCCGGGTGCCGGTCGCAAGACAGCCAGCCGCAGGATCGCGGCCCAGAATGTTGTCTGGCCAACCACGATATAGCCAAGGGCCAGTTGCAGCGTCGAAGCATTGCCAAAGGCCCACAGGCTGAGCGAAAACAGAACGGCCGAGCAAGTACTGAACAAAACCGCGATGCAGGCCATTTCAACCTTTCCCGCCCGGGGGGGGCGCCTTCAACTTGGGAGCCGAGCAGGCACTTGCCCAAGGCCATAAAATAAGTTTGCTTGATTGCTGTGGTTCGGTCAAGCAAATCATCTCTGGGTTGTGTTGTCTGGTGTGTTTGGGTCACATTTCGGATGTGCCCGAAAAAAAGGCACATTTTATAAGCATCTGCCCATGAAATCGTGCTGGCGGCGACACCGGCCTGTTCGGCAACCGGTCAGCGGCGGGCAAGGCAAATGGCCCATTTCCCTTTTCTGTCTGACGTTGATAAAGTGAATTAACTGTCGGATGGGAGAGCGGCCATTACAACCTATTTCAATGAGATGTTCGATGCAGACGCGGTGCGTGCGCCCTACAGCGGGTTGCTGGACTGGAGCCGGAACATGCCACAGGAACTGCGCAGCCTGAAACAGAACGAGGCCGAGGCGCTGTTCCGCCGGATCGGGATCACCTTTGCGGTTTATGGCGAGGGCGGCAGCCCGGACAGGCTGATTCCGTTCGACATGTTTCCAAGGGTGTTCCAGGCCGATGAATGGGCCCGTCTGGAACGCGGCGTCAAACAACGCGCCAAGGCGCTGAACGCGTTTCTGGTCGATGTCTATGGGCGCGGTGAAATCGTCAAGGCCGGGCGCATTCCGGCGCGCCTGGTCTATCAGAACGAAGCATATGAAACAGCGGTCTGCGGCATTGTCCCCTCAAAAGGCGTATATGCGCATATCGTGGGAATCGATCTGGTGCGTACCGGACCGGACGAATTTTTCGTGCTGGAGGACAACTGCCGCACCCCCAGCGGGGTCAGCTATATGCTGGAAAACCGCGAAATCATGATGCGGATGTTTCCCGGCCTTTTTCAGGAAAACCGTATCGCGCCGGTTGAAAATTACCCGGCTCTGTTACGCCGCACGCTGGCCAGCGTCGCGCCGGCCAAATGTGACGGCACGCCGCGGGTGGTGATCCTGACGCCGGGACATTTCAACAGCGCCTATTACGAACATTCCTTCCTGGCCGACATGATGGGGGTCGAGCTGGTAGAAGGCGCCGATCTGTTCGTTGAAGGTGATTTCTGCTGGATGCGCACCACGGAAGGCCCGAAGAAGGTGGATGTCATCTATCGCCGGATAGATGACGCATTCATTGACCCGCTGTGTTTCCGGCCGGATTCGATGCTGGGCGTGCCCGGGCTGATGAATGTCTATCGCTCGGGAGGGGTGAACATCTGTTCGGCGCCCGGTGCCGGGGTGGCCGATGACAAGGCGATCTATACCTATGTGCCGGAAATGATCCGGTTTTATCTGGGCGAAGCGCCGATCCTGAAAAATGTGCCGACCTGGCAATGCACCAAGCCGGAGGATTGCAAATATGTGCTGGAACACCTGGATGAATTGGTGGTGAAAGAGGTGCATGGGTCGGGCGGCTATGGCATGTTGGTCGGGCCGCGATCAGACAAGGCGACGATCGAACTGTTTGCCCAGAAAATCCGCGAAAAGCCGTGGAATTATATCGCCCAACCCACGCTGGCGCTGTCCACCTGCCCGACCTTTGTCGAGGAAGGCATCGCGCCGCGTCATGTGGATCTGCGGCCGTATTGCCTGGTCGGCGAGAATATCGATCTGGTGCCGGGGGGGCTGACCCGTGTCGCGCTGACCGAGGGATCGCTTGTCGTGAACTCGTCTCAGGGTGGGGGTGTGAAAGATACCTGGGTGATGGCGGAATGAGGATCGTATCATGCTGAGCCGCACCGCAGAAAACCTGTACTGGATCGCCCGCTTTGTCGAGCGGGCCGAAACGAACGCCCGCCTTCTGGAAGTGGGGGCGCGCAATGCGCTGATTCCCAACACCGGCGGCGGCTATCGCAACGATTGGGAATCGGTATTGCAGGCCAGCGGCGGCGCCGTTGGATTCGCCGAGAAATACGGCGACATCGTGCAGCGCAATGTCGAAACCTGGATGTTCTTTGACCGCGACAATCCCAATTCGGTGGCGTCATGTATCGAAAAGGCCCGTGAAAACGGCCGTATCGTGCGTACCGCCCTGACCACCCAGGTGTGGGATGCCCTGAACATCGCCTTTCAGGAGGTGCAGGTGTTTGCCCGCACCGAACGGTCGCGCCTGTCATTGTCGGACCTGACGGACTGGACGCTGCGCACCACGGCGTTGGTCCGGGGGTCGGCGCTGAACACGCAGTTGCGCAACGAAGGCTATGATTTCACCAACATCGGCCATTATCTGGAACGCGGCGACAGCACCGCACGGATGATAGACACCAAGTACTTCACGCTGTTGCCGCAGATCAGCTTTGTCGGATCGGGGCTGGACAATTACCAGTGGCGCACGTTGTTGCGCGCGATGTCGTCGAACCGCGCCTTCAACTGGGCCTATGGCGGCGATATCGGCCCGCCCAAGATCGTCCATTTCCTGGTGTTGAACCGGGCCTGCCCCCGATCGCTGATCAGTGCGGTCGAGGGTGCGAACGATCATCTGGATCGCCTGGCGCGCGCCTATGGCCGGTCTGGCCCGGCTCAAACCAAGGTGCGCGCCATGGTGGGCGAATTGGCGGAAATGCAGGTTGACGACATCTTTGACGAAGGGCTGCATGAATTTCTTAGCCGGTTCATCGGCGATATTGCGGACCTGGCCGGCGAAGTGCACGGCATGTACCTGAGCGGAGATGTGCGATGAGACTGACCATCAGCCATGAAACGGTTTACCGCTTCAACCCGCCGATGCGCGGGGTGGTGCAAAGCCATCGCCTGACGCCATCGCAGTTCGAGGGGCAACAGGTGATCGAGTGGCAGGTGCAGGTGGATGGTGCCACGCGGGGCGCGGCGTTCCGCGACGGGGCGGGCGACTGGATTGAAACGGTAACACTGTTGGGTCCGGTCAGCGAGGTGCGCGTCAGCGTGCGGGGCACGATTGAAACCCGCGATCTGGCCGGGGTTCTGCGCGGCCACCGCGAAACCGTTCCGCCGCTGGCCTATCTGCGCCCGACCATCGCCACCGAGGCCGACAAGGCGCTGCGCGCGCTGGCGTCCCGCGCCTTGGCCGATGTGCCCCAGGACGATTTTCTGGCCCGTGCTCATGCCCTGTCGGCGGCGGTGTCGGCGGCGATCAGGTACAGCCCCGGTGAAACCGTCGCCGGCACAAGTGCGGCGCAGGCTTTGGCGCAGGGCATGGGCGTGTGCCAAGACCATACCCATGCCCTGATCGCCGTCGCGCAGGCCAGCGATATTCCCGCGCGCTATGTCACCGGATACCTTGAATCCGGCTCTGATGGAGGCGCGCATGAGGCCAGTCATGCCTGGGCTGAGTTGTGGATCGAGGGAATCGGCTGGATCGGTTTTGACCCGTCAAACGAATGCTGCCCGGACGACCGCTATGTGCGCGTCGGGTCGGGGCATGATGCCGAGGGGGCAGCGCCGATTCGCGGTGTGGCCGAAGGCACCGGCATCGAAGCGATGGAGGTGGATGTGCGCATCGAAGACGCCAACTCTCCCGGCAACCAAGGCCAGACCCAGCAATAGCGCCGATGCGCCACCCTGCCGCTGATCGGATGCTGACGTCTTAACCTCGCCTGAAGGGTTCGTCGGCCATGCTGCGCCGGTGGGGTGTGCAAGGCGCATTGCACCCGCGTCCTTGGGGGCCTAATCATGCGTGGCGGGGTTTGGACGGGCGGTGAGGCGATGACGTATTGTGTGGGTCTGTTACTGAACGCCGGGATGGTGCTGTTGTCGGACACGCGCACCAATGCCGGGCTCGACAATATTTCGGTCTACAAGAAGATGTTCACGTTCGAACAACCGGGCGAACGGATTATCGTCATCATGACGGCCGGCAGCCTTTCGGTGACCCAGACCACGATTGCCCGCCTGCATGATGCCATCGACAACCCCGAAGCCGAGGCCGAATCGGTGCTTGCGGCACCCACCATGCTGCGGGTGGCTGAAATTGTCGGCAATACGCTGTCTTGTGTGGCGCGCGATGTGGCTGTAAAATTGGGCAGCATGTCACAGAACGCTTCGGCGACGATGATCGTGGCAGGGCAGCGCATGGGCGGCGGGATGCGAATGTTCCTTGTTTATCCTGAGGGCAACTTCATCGAATCCACCGCCGACACGCCGTTCCTTCAGATCGGTGAGCATAAATATGGCAAGCCGATTCTGGATCGGGTCGTGTCGATGGAAACCTCGCTGTCCGATGCCCAGAAGGCGGTTTTGCTGTCGATGGATTCGACCATGCGGTCAAACTTGTCGGTGGGGATGCCGCTGGATCTGTGCGTGGTGAAAGAGGGCGAAATGTCTGCGGTCACCCGTCGCATCGAGGCGGATGACGACGTGTTCCATCGGATGAGCGCGGATTGGTCGAATGCCTTGCGTGACGCTTTCACCGACATCGAGATCTAGGCAGACCGGGCGTTTCTGCCTGTCTGTTTGGCACCCGCCCTGGCACACCGCTGCTGTGCGGTTTGGCGCGCTTGACCTTTACTTGCTTGTACGATCCTTTGCCGAAAGCCTTTTTGGAGCGCCGGGATGAAATTTGTGCGATACGGCCCGGCGGGGGCCGAGCGGCCCGGCGTTCTGGATGATGAGGGGCAGATACGCGATCTGGGCCAGTCTTTTGCCGACCTGGCCGGTCCTGCGCTGGCCGGGCTGGGCGGGGTGGACCCGCGCAAGTTCCCGGTGGTGCCAGACGAAAACCTGCGTCTTGGGGTGCCGGTGGGGGGCGTCGGAAAATATATCTGTGTCGGGATGAACTATACCGATCATGCGCGCGAAAATGGCCTGCAACCGCCCCGCGAACCGATCATCTTTCTCAAGGCCACATCGGCGCTGTGCGGGCCGAACGACCCGGTGCAACTGCCCCTGAATTCGGTCAAGGCGGATTGGGAGGCCGAGCTGGGTGTGGTGATCGGGCACCCGGCGAAATATGTCACGCAAGAGACAGCGTTGTCGTATGTGGCCGGCTATGTCGCGGTCAACGATCTGAGCGACCGTGAGTTTCAGATCGAACGTGCGGGCCAGTGGACCAAGGGCAAATCCGCCGACACCTTTGGCCCGGTTGGCCCTTGGTTGGTGACGCCCGACGCGGCGGGCGATCCGCAGGATATGGCGCTGCGGTTCTGGTTGAACGGGGTTCTGATGCAGGACGGTCACACGTCGAACATGATCTTTCCGGTGGCCAGGCTGATCAGCTATATCTCGCAATTCATGTCGTTGCAGCCGGGTGACATCATCGCCACAGGCTCACCTTCCGGGGTGGGAATGGGGCGGCGGCCGCAGGTGTTTCTGAAACCCGGTGATCAGATGGAGTTTGAGGTCGGCCCGTTGGGTCGTCAGCGTCAGGTGGTCATCGCCGGGTGATTTTCCGGCACCTGACTGGGTATCGGGCGCCGCGGCAAAACGCCACGCCGCCGCTCACCTGTGGCGGGCGAACAGGGCGCAGGAAGTGTCAAAGAAATGTTTGCGGATGGGCGGGGTTTCCATCATCATCTCGTGGCGGGCGCCTTCGATCACCTCCAGCCGGCCTTGCGGCCATTGCGCCATCAGACGCGCGATTTTTCCGGCATCGACGATCTGTTCGGCGCTGCCCACCGCGACATAGGTGGGCGTAACGGGGGCGGGACGGCGCGTCAGGGCGTGGGTTTCGCGCAACGCCTCGGACAGCCAGCGCAACGAAGGCCCGCCAAGCGCCAGATCGGGATGCGCCGCGATCTGCGATTGCATCCAGGCCCAGATCTCGGGGTCGGTGGTCAGCATGTTTTCATCAAAGCTGGTTGTCGCCAGATAGCTTGCGCGCGATGTGCCGGGGGCGATGCAATGGTCCAGCCCGACACCCCGGCTCGCCCAGGACAAAGACCAGGCGATCGGCCGCAGGACGGGCGCCATGACAATACCCCACATCGGCGCAGAAAAGACGGCGGCCTGCACCGGCAGACCTTCGTGCAAGGCGCGCAGGCCGATCGCGCCCCCCATCGAATGCGCCACAAGGTAATAGGGGCGGGGCAGATTCAGCCGGCCGGCTGCCGCCAGCATTGCGGCAACATCTTTCTGGTAATCCGCGAAATGCACCACATGCCCGCCCAGCGGGTCGTCTATCATCCGGTCGGCCAGCCCTTGGCCGCGCCAGTCGACAATCAGCGTCGCAAAGCCGCGCGCCGCAAATTCCCGGACGCTTGGCCCGTATTTTTCAACGTATTCCGTGCGCCCCGGAAACAAAAACACGGTGCCCCGGTCGCCCTCGGCCCAATGGGCAAGGCGCAGGCGCAACCCGTCCGATGTCTGGGCCCAGTAGATTTGCCCACCTTCGGGGGCGTCTGCAACATCGGCATAAAACGGCGCAGGCTGGATAAACCTGGCGTTCATCTCAGGCCAGCGCCGAGGCAAGCTTCATCGCCGTGCCCATGTCACCCTCAATGCTCAGGCGGCCGGACATGAAGGCCGTTGTCGGGTTCAGCTCGCCTTCGATGATGTCGCGGAACGTGTCGGCATCGGCGGTCATCGTCACGTCTGCATCGTCATCGCCGACGCGCGCGCCGGCGCCGTCCAGCATGATGCTGCCCTCGCCGTCGATGACGAATTTGGCCGAACCGTCAAAATCCCCGCCCAGTTTGGCGTTCAGGGTGGCGGTGGCCGCGCGGATCAGGTCGGACACTGGAATTTCCTTTCATTGTGATGCGCGGATGGGGTGATTTTTGCCCATGTCACGCTATTATCTACCATAGCAATGAGGACGGCCATGAATATTCTCAAATCTGCCGTTGCGGCGTTTATCCTGTGTTTCAGTCTGACAGGTCCGGTGACGGCACAACAGCCCGATCTTGAGGATCTGTTCATCGCGCTGAAAGGCGCCGATGCGACAAGTGCCGAACCGATCGCCAAGAAGATCTGGGACGAGTGGAGCAAAAGCGGCTCGCCTGCGATGGATCTGCTGCTGTCGCGCGGGCGCGATATGATGGATCAGGGCGATATGGTGTTGGCGGTCGAACATTTTTCTGCGCTGATCGACCATGCGCCTGACTTTGCCGAGGCATACAATGCCCGGGCCACCGCTCTGTTCCAGTTGAACCGGTATGGTGAATCGCTTGAGGATGTGCGCGTTGCCCTGGGCCTGAACCCGCGGCATTTCGGGGCGATGTCCGGCCTTGCGACGTTGCTTGAGGAATTGGGGTTTCCGGCTGACGCGCTGCGTGCCTGGCGCGCGGTGCAGGGGGTGTACCCGGCCAACCCTGCCGCCGCGGCGGCGGTAAAGCGGCTTGAGACCACGGTCGAGGGCGTGCGCCTCTGACTTTCCCTTGAGCCTTCGGCGCCAATGCTGTCTGTTGCGCGGGCGCGCAACGATCGCCCAGAACGAGAGCAGCAATGGAAATGACCGGGCGGATCACCGCGGTTCTTGGCCCCACCAACACCGGCAAGACGCATTACGCGATCGAGCGGATGCTCGGCTATCGCAGTGGCATCATCGGCCTGCCCCTGCGTCTGTTGGCGCGCGAGGTATACGACCGTATCGTTGCGGCACGCGGCCCGTCGGTGGTGGCGCTGGTCACTGGCGAAGAACGCATCGTGCCCGACCGCGCCCAGTACTGGGTTTGCACGGTCGAAGCGATGCCGGAAGGCATGGGCGCCGATTTTCTGGCGGTGGACGAGATCCAGCTGTGCGCCGACCCCGAGCGTGGCCATGTTTTCACCGATCGCCTGTTGCGGGCGCGCGGCACCCAAGAGACGCTGTTCATGGGGGCCGACACCATGCGCGGCGCCATTGCGGCACTGGTTCCCCGGGTCCAGTTTTTGCGCCGGGAACGATTCTCGACGCTGGTCTATACCGGGGCCAAGAAGATCAGCCGGATGCCGCCGCGCAGCGCGATTGTCGGATTTTCGGTCGATAACGTCTATGCCATCGCCGAGCTGATTCGTCGTCAAAAGGGTGGTGCAGCCGTGGTGATGGGGGCGTTGTCGCCCCGCACCCGCAACGCCCAGGTTGAAATGTACCAGAACGGCGATGTCGAATTTCTGGTCGCCACCGATGCCATTGGCATGGGGCTGAACCTTGACATCAACCATGTAGCGTTTTCCGGCACATCGAAATTCGACGGGCGCCGGATGCGCGCGCTGGCCCCGAACGAGCTGGCCCAGATCGCCGGGCGGGCCGGGCGATATTTGACCGACGGCACCTTCGGGGTGACCGGCGAGGCACCCCCACTGGACGATGGCGTGGTCGCCGCGATCACTGAACATCGCTTTACCCCCCTGAAAAGGCTGAACTGGCGCAATGCGCGGCTGGAATTCGGCACCACAGACGCGCTGATCCGCAGCCTTGAGGCGCCCACCGATCAGGGCCGTTTCGACGCCCCCGGCGCCGCCGATTGGTTGAATCGTGCGCGCGAGGCTGATGAT
>JAACVA010000170.1:1677-1819 GCA_009992615.1 Rhodobacterales bacterium | reverse complement strand
CGTGGGTTGGCAGCTTGTTGCGCTGTCATCGCCCTGGCGCTTGCCGTGTGGTGCCGTCCATGCGTTAGTCCCTGGTGCTGCGCCGTCCTTGGCGCTGCCACCTACGTTTTCACTCGCCATCGACTTCGGGCGGGAACGGGTA
>JAACVA010000170.1:1528-1670 GCA_009992615.1 Rhodobacterales bacterium | reverse complement strand
CCTGTCGTACGACCACGGCCACTTCACCCATGCCCGATCCATCGTGGGGGGCAAGAGAGGTAAGCGTGGCCCACAGCAGTCATCTGGTCTCGCCACAGTTGCCGGGCTCGCCAAGAGCCCAGCCCGGCAGCGAGACTCGACT
>JAACVA010000170.1:988-1518 GCA_009992615.1 Rhodobacterales bacterium | reverse complement strand
CACCGAATCGCCGGACCCAGTCGCCTGCGTCCCAAGCAGGTCGTAACCCGGCGGACGAACGACGAGACACCAACACCTCGACGTTGCACCGCTGCGACCACTGCACTGTGCGTGTGCAGCAACCCAATCACCAGAAGCAAAGTCTACATGACCCACTTACTGTCACGGGGAGCGCCACGCCACCAGCAACTCTGAACAAAAGGGTGATGACCTTTGGTTCTAAATGCATGCCACTGTGGGCCTCTCCGACGCCCGCACTGGTAGCCCGGCGAAAGAAGCGATCATCGGCATCACAGAACGTGGAGTTCGTTCCCAGTCGACACCACGGCTGGAGTTATCGCGAGGCGGCCTTGCGAGGCCGACTTAGCGTCATGTACGGCGGCCGCCCTGGCCGCAGCGTGGTCATCAACACCGACGTCAACACCATCACGGAGTACGACCCCGGCTACACGCAGTCGAAAACCGAACGTCGGCAACTCGCCGGCTACCGCAAAGAGGTGTGGGCCAGCCTCTCCGAGGGCGATCCGGAC
>JAACVA010000170.1:0-973 GCA_009992615.1 Rhodobacterales bacterium | reverse complement strand
CTTCGGTTCATTGACTACCGGCTGGCCAACGGCACGTTCAAGTACCGTGAAGAGCGCCTGAAGAAGGTCTGCCGCGAAGTGCTAGCAGCCAGGGAGGCACGAACCATCCTGCCCCTCATGCCGCTCGTCGACAAGGCTCGAAGAGAGCCAAAAGTCCAACGTCTCCGACGGCGAGACGCCCTGCAAGTGAGGGTCGGCACCTGGAACTCCTGTTCATTGGAGCCAACGCGCGATCCCTTCTCGAAGACCGGTGCTCTCCTGGCCTCCAGCGACAGCAACTCGATCGATGTGATCGGCATCACAGAGATCTGGCACGTCTCCGACGCAGTGGCTGGAACGTTTGCCGAAGCCGGCTTCACGTTCCACAAACAAGAGCGTACCACCTCCGAGGTCATCCGTGGCGGAGTGGCATTCGCGGTGCGCTCGAACTACCAAGTGATCTCCACCGAGAAGATTGACATTGGCGACTTCGGCGAGGCCATGAGCATCCAGCTGAAAACACCACTTGGGCCAGTCATTACTGGTGTGTGTGCCTACGTCATCCCGCCAGAGGCCGCGACGCCCAGAGACGTCATGGCCAAACTCTTCATCGGTGACTTCCTCGTGGGCGACTTCAACGCCCAAGGCCCGTGGTGCCCGAAATACAGCACTGCAAACGGCCATGCGGCGGCACGCGGAAGGCTGATCCACCAGCTCGCCAGCGCGACTGGTTTCATCGTCGCCAACCACAAAGGGCCTCAGCAGGCAACGACGGTTCGCGGAACGGGGATTGACCTCATTCTCCATTCTCGAAACGCCGCCAGCAGCGAGCTAACCCTTGATCGCGGTGTCGCGTCAGATCACTTCTTCGCGTACTGTGACATTTCGTTCGGCAACTTCCTGCACCTGCCAAAGCTGCGGCAGCCGGACATCGACTTCGCCAACATCACTGAGGAACAGGAGGCGAAGTTCAACGAAGCCGTGAAGAAGGAGC
>JAACVA010000292.1 GCA_009992615.1 Rhodobacterales bacterium | reverse complement strand
AAACCTGATTTCCACCGCTTTGGTGCTGAAAAATCCGTGGCGGTTCACCGAGGACGACGTTCTGTTGCACGGCTTGCCGGTGTTTCACACCCACGGGCTGTTCGTGGCCACAAACATCGTGCTGGCGGCGGCGGCGCGGATGATCTTTTTGCCCGCCTTCGATCTGGACAGGATCGCCGCGCATCTGCCGCGCGCGACCACGATGATGGGCGTGCCCACCTATTACACCCGGATGTTGGGCGATGCCCGATTCGACCGTGCCGCGCTGGCCCATATGCGGCTGTTGGTGTCAGGCTCGGCGCCGTTGCTGGCCGACAGCCACGCCGCGTTTCAGGCGCGCACCGGCCAGGCGATTCTGGAACGCTATGGCATGACGGAAACCAACATGATCACGTCCAATCCCCATGACGGGGCGCGGCGGGCGGGCACGGTGGGCCATTCCCTGCCCGGCGTTTCCCTGCGCCTTGCGACGCCCGACGATCACGGAATCGGCGGGATCGAGGTGAAGGGCCCGAACGTGACCCCCGGCTATTGGCGCAACCCGGACAAGACCGCCGAAAGTTTTACCATTGATGGCTGGTTCATCACCGGCGATCTGGGGCAGATCGACGACGCGGGGTATCTGTCAATCGTCGGGCGCGCCAAGGATCTGGTCATTTCCGGCGGCTTCAACATCTATCCCAAGGAAATCGAGACGGAAATAGATGCCCTGCCCGGTGTGCTGGAAAGTGCCGTGTACGGCCTGCCCCACCCCGATCTGGGCGAAGTCGTGGCTGCCGCTGTGGTGCTGACCACCCCGGCCACAACCGATGCAGAGGCTATACGCGCCGCACTTGCAACCCGGCTGGCGCGGTTCAAGATCCCGCGCAATCTGCGCATCCTGCCCGACCTGCCGCGCAACGCCATGGGCAAGGTGCAGAAAGACGTGTTGCGCAAGGCCGACACCGGCGCCTAGGGCACGGTCAAACCCAAAATCGCCCGCGCCGTGGCCACATCGGCCACCGGGCGCGCGCGGCGCTCACAGATCGCCACCACCCGTTCGACCAGCGCGGCGTTGGAGGGCGCCAGCCGGTGACGATCGAGGCGTACGTTGTCCTCAAGCCCGGTGCGCGCATGGCCCCCCGCCGCCACCGCCCATTCGTTCAGCACGATCTGGTTCGCCCCGATCCCGGCAGCACACCACGGCGCCGCCGGAAACAGCCGGTTCACCGTCTGGACGTAGAAATCGAACACGAAACGGTCGGCGGGCATGGCGTTTTTCACCCCCATCACGAACTGCACATAAGGAACGTCCCGGATCTGACCGCGCGCGTACATATCGGCCGCCTTCAGGATATGCGACAGATCGAAGGCCTCGATCTCGGGCTTGACGCCATGGGTGCGCATTTCAGCGGCCAGCCAATCGACCAGATCGGGCGGATTTTCATACACCCGCGTCGGAAAATTGTTCGACCCCACAGAAAGCGACGCCATGTCGGGCCGCAGCGGCAACATGCCGCCCCGCGCCGTGCCGGTGCCCGACCGACCGCCGGTGGAAAACTGAATGATCATACCCGGGCAGTGCCTTTCCAGCCCCTCCTTGAGGGCTGCGAATTTCTCGGGGTCGCTGCTGGGGGTCTGGTCATCGTTGCGCACATGGGCGTGGCAAATGGTGGCGCCCGCCTCGAACGCCGCATGGGTGCTTTCGATCTGTTCGGCCACAGAGATCGGCACCGCCGGATTGTCAGCCTTGGTCGTGACCGACCCCGTGATGGCGACGCAGATGATGCACGGCACGCTCATGCGGGGGCCACCAGGCCCTGCGCCCGGTCAGCCCAGAGGTTGAGCACGTTCCACCAGACGCACAAAGAACGACGCCCCCACCGGCGCCACAGCATCGTTGAAATCATAGGCGGGGTGGTGGCAGAACGCGGTCTTGCCTTGGCCAAGGAACAGGAACGCGCCGGGGCGCGCATTCAGCATATAGGAAAAATCCTCGGCCCCCATCATCCGCTCGACCGCGCCATCCACCCGGTCCGGCCCGACGACATCGCCCGCCACCTCCAGCGCGAAGGCGACAGCGTCGGGATCGTTGATCGTGGCGGGATAGCCCTGTTCATAGGTCAGATCCGCCGTCACCCCATAGGCTGCGGCGGTTCCGTCAACCAATTCCTGCATCCGCGTCA
>JAACVA010000169.1 GCA_009992615.1 Rhodobacterales bacterium | reverse complement strand
AAAACCCCCGCATGTCGAGAGATGTCATCAAGGCGCCCGGCCCGATGATGTGGCTCAGCTGCCCTGCCAGGGGGGAGGTCAGCAATTCATTGGCCAGGATCGACATTTCCAGTACCGACGCGCCGCCAAGGTTGTTCAGCAGCACAACATGGGGCCCGTCACCCATGACGTCCGACAGGCGGGCCGCCACGGTTTGGATCGCCGCGTGCGCGCCGGTATAATCCACCTGTTCGACGCCCGCCTCGCCGTGGATGCCCAGGCCCAGTTCGGCTCGCCCCGGTGCGATCCGGTTTTCCTTGGGGGATCCGGGCACCGTGCAAGTGTCCAGCGACATGCCCAGACTTTTCACCCCGGCAATCACCCGCGCTGCGCCCGCCGTTACATTGTCAAGCGATGCGCCGCCTTCGGCCAGCGCACCGGCGATCTTGTGCACCAGAAGCGTTCCGGCCAAGCCGCGTGGTTGCGGCAGGTCGGGCAGGGCGATGTCATCATCGACCACCACCATGTTCACCTTCAGCCCGAAGGCCCGCGCCCGTTCCGCCGCAAGACCAAAGTTGAGCCGGTCGCCGGTATAGTTCTTGACGATCAGCAGACACCCCGCCGGCCCCGTCACCGTAAGAATCCCGGCCAGCACCGCATCGACCGAGGGCGAGGCAAAGACGTCGCCGCACACCGCCGCTGTCAGCATCCCCGCACCGACAAATCCGGCATGGGCCGGTTCGTGCCCCGACCCGCCGCCCGACACCAGCGCGACGCGCGATTTGTCCCAATCGGTGCGCAGGATCACCCGGATGTGCGGATAGCCGTCAAGCCGCGCCAAGGCGCCGCCAGAGCTGCGCAGCACGCCGTCGATCGCTTCGGTGACGGCGTTTTCCTTCTTGTTGATGAATTGTGCCATTTCTTTTCCTTATGGGATACGGGCGCCGGTGGCGTCGAAATAGAAGGGGTTCTGGGGGCGGATCTTCACGATGTCGCCCGGGCGCAGATCGGTGTGGGCGTTGGTGACGGTGACGATGGGGTGGTCGCGCAGGTTGAGATGCAAGCGGGTCTGATCGCCTAAACGTTCGACACGCTCGACCAGGCTGTTCTCGCCCTCGCCTTGTCTGATCTGTTCGGGACGCAGCCCAATTTGCGCGGCGCGGTCTGGTGCGCCACCAAACAGGGCGGCGGGCAGGATATTGATGCGCGGCTGGCCCAGGCGGCTGGCGGCGTAAACGCTGACCGGGTTTTCGTACAGGTCGCGCGGGGTGCCAAACTGTACCAGCCGGCCCTGATCCAGAACGCCCACATGGGTGGCCATGGTCATCGCCTCGATCTGGTCGTGGGTGACATACAGCAGCGTGGCGCCGGAATTCGCCTGGATGCTCTTAAGCTCGACCCTGAGGTCTGCGCGCAGTTTGGCGTCGAGCGAGCTGAGCGGTTCGTCCATCAGGTACACCGCCGGATTGCGCACAAGCGCACGACCGATCGATACGCGCTGCATCTCGCCGCCCGACAGCGCTGTGGCCTTGTTGTCCAGCTTGTGGGTAATTTGCAAAATTTCGGCCACTTCGCCCACCTTGCGCGCGATTTCGGCGGGCGGGGTGCGCAGGATCGGTGATTTCAGCGGAAATTCCAGATTCTGCCGGACCGAAAGATGCGGATACAGCGAATATTGCTGAAACACCATGGCGACGTCGCGCTGCGCCGGGCTGAGCCCTGCAACATCTTGGGCGGCGATGCTGATCCGGCCGGCATCAGGCAGATCCAGCCCCGCAATCAGGCGCAGCGTCGTCGTCTTGCCTGCGCCGGTCGGACCCAGCAACACGACAAAAGATCCGTCGGGAACCGTCATTGTCACGCTGTCCAGGGCGCGGGTGGCGCCAAAGGATTTTCCGACCTGTTCAAGTTTTACCTCAGCCATGGCGCAGGCCCCCCGCATTGCCGTGAGACTGCAGGGCGCGGCCGGTTTCGGCGGAAAACAACGTGATCGTGCGGGCGTCAAATCTGAGACCGGTGGTGTCGCCCGCGCGGATCGCCCGGTGGCTTGCCACCCGCGTCTTGACCGGACCCAGGGGCGTGTCCAGCGTGACGATCTGGGTCGTGCCCAGGTATTCAGTGGCGATCACCCGCCCGCGATAGGGGGCGGCATCATCAAGATGCACATGTTCCGGGCGCACCCCGAAAATCAGATCGCCATGGGCGCCTTCCTGAAGCGCTGGCACTTCGAACTGGGCCCCGTCAAGTGTGACACTGGTCGTGCCCTTGCCTAGCATGCCGTGAAATCCGAGGAAATTCATCGGCGGAGATCCGATGAACTGGGCCACAAAGCGGGTGGCGGGCCAGTCATAGATGTCTTGTGGCACGCCGAACTGTTCGACCACGCCGTGGTTCATCACTACGATCTTGTCGCCCATCTGCATCGCCTCAAGCTGATCGTGTGTGACATAGACGGTGGTGGCGCCCATCCGGTCGTGCAAGGCGCGCAGTTCCAGTGACATGTGTTCGCGGAACTCGGCGTCCAGCGCGCCCAGCGGTTCGTCCATCAAAAATGCCTTGGGGTCGCGCACGATGGCTCGGCCCAGCGCCACGCGCTGTCGGTCGCCCCCCGAAAGGCCCCCGACAGGGCGATCCAGGATGTCGGAAATGCCCAGGATGCGCGCCACCTCATCCACCCGGCGGCGCACCTCGGCGCGGGGCATTCCCTGACTGTGCAGGGGATAGGCGATGTTCCTGCCGACGTTCATATGCGGATAAAGCGCGAACATCTGGAACACGAAGGCGATGTCACGCTGGCTGGCCGGTTTCTGGCCCACCTCTTCGCCGTCGATGAAAATCTCGCCCGAGGTGGGCAATTCCAGCCCCGCCATCATCCGCAGCGTCGTTGTCTTGCCACAGCCCGACGGCCCCAGCAGCATGAAGAATTCACCATCCTCAATGGTGAAGGTCGATGATTTCACGGCGTTGAAGGCGCCGAAATCCTTGCGCACGTTCCGAATGCGAATCTGGGCCATGGGTTACTCCGGGAAATGGCTTGTGATGATGAACATCACGGTGCCGATCAGCGTGACGATGAAGGAATAGGTGTAGAGCACCAGAAAGAACGGCTGCATCAGCATCACCACCCCCAGCGCGATCAACACCGAGGCGACAAGCTCCCAGGGGCCACGGCGAAACCGGGCAAGACCGTTGAAAAACCCGCTCATTTGCGCACCGCTCCGAATGTGATGCCGCGCAGCAGGTGTTTGCGCAGCAGGATCGTGAACACCATGACCGGCACGAGAAAGATCGTGGCGCCGGCTGCGACGGCGGGCCAGTCCTTGCCGCCCACGCCGATGATCGTCGGGATGAAGGGGGGCGCGGTCTGGGCAGTGCCGCTGGTCAGCAGCACGGCAAAGGCATATTCGTTCCACGCAAAGATCAGGCAAAAGATCGCGGTGCTGGCAATGCCGGTAGCCGCCTGGGGCAGCACGACCTTGCAGAACGCCTGGAACCGGGTATAGCCGTCAATCAGCGCCGCCTCTTCGTATTCTACGGGGATTTCGTCAATGAACCCCTTCAGCAGCCACACCGACAACGACAGGTTGACGGCGGTGTACAGCAGGATCATCCCGATATGGGTGTCGTTCAGGCCCAGGTTGCGGAACATCAGGAAGATCGGGATCGCCACGGCGATCGGTGGCATCATCCGGGTGGACAAGATGAAGAACAGCAGATCGTCCTTCAGCGGGACGCGGAACCGACTGAACGCATAGGCGGCGGCGGTGCCGAGGATCATGCACAGCGCGGTGGACCCGAAGCCGATGATGACCGAGTTCATGAACCGCTCGCCATACCGTGATGGCCCGGCGATGATCTGGCCCTGTTCGCGCACGATCCGGTCATACCAGGTGTCGGCAGGGGGCAAGTTGGCCAGATCGGCCTCTTTGATGCGGGTGCGGGTGGTGAACAGGTTCACATAACCCTCAAGCGTCGGCTGGAACACCATCTTGGGAGGATAGGCGATGGAATCGGCGGGCGATTTGAACCCGGTGGCGATGATCCACAAAAGCGGCATCAGCGTAATCAGCGCATACAGTGCAACGGCCAGCCCGGCGAACCATTTGGTACGCGGTGTGGGGTCGGTGACGGAAAAGCTCATCGTTCCTTGACCTTGTTCAGGGCTTTTACATAGATCGACGCAAGGCCGAACACAGTGACGAACAGGATCACGGCATAGGCCGAGGAATAACCGGTGCGCCATTTCTCGAACGCCTCGCGCTTGAGGTCGATCGAGGTGAGGGTCGTGGTGTTGCCAGGGCCGCCGCCTGTCAGTTGCACGACCAGATCGAACATCTTGAAATTCTCGATGCCCCGGAACAGTACCGCCAACATCAGGAACGGCAGGACCATGGGAATGGTGATCGTCCAGAACTGGCGCCATTTGCTGGCCCGGTCGCACTCGGCCGCCTCGTAGATGCTGTTGGGGATCGAGCGCAGCCCTGCCAGGCAGATCAGCATCACAAACGGCGTCCACATCCAGGTGTCGGCGATCACGATTGCCCAGGGGGCCAGCATTACATCACCGATCATCGAAAAGCTGGCCGGATCGGCGCCGGTGAAAAACGCGACGACATAATTGAACAGCCCGATCTGCGGTTGATAGAGAAAGGTCCAGAAATTGCCCACCACCGCAGGGCTCAGCATCATCGGAAACACGATGATCGTCGTCCACAGGTCATTGCCGCGGAATTTCTTGTTTATCAGGAAGGCCAGCGCGAACCCGATCAGCACCTGCAACACGATGGTCCAGATCAGGAAGTGCGCCGTGGCCTGCATCGTGGCCCAAGTGCCCTCGTCTGTCAGGATACGCTGGTAATTCCGCAGGCCCACCCATTCGACATCGTTGTTTGGTCTGTTGACGCGGAAATTGGTGAAACTCAGGCGGATGGTCCAGATCAGCGGAAAGATGTTCACCGCCAGCAAAAGGAAAATCGAGGGCGCGACGAAAATCCAGGCGATGGTACGGTCCGACAATCCGCGGATGCGTCGGGCCATCGCGGGCGGCGTGGCGCGGGCCGCCTTGTCTATGGGGGTGAATGTCATTGGCGGTGATCCTTCCGCGCACGCCCATGGGGCATGACTGTGGCGTCCGAGGGCCGGCCTGGCCATAGCGGCGTGCGATTTGGCAAAACTCCTCTGGCCCAAGGGGTGCCCCCCGGGTCAGAGGTGAGGTGCCGGGCAGCAAGACGCCCGGCATGGGCGGTCAAAGCTTGCCTTCGTCCTCGAACACTTCGGTCCAGTCCTCAACCAGGCCGTCCAGCGCCTCTTGCGCCGTGCCGTTGCCGGCGATGACATAGTTGTGCACCCGGTCCTGCATGGTCAGCAACAGCGAGGCATAGGCAGGCTCGGCCCAGAAATCCTTAACGATCGCCATCGAGTCGAGAAATGTCTGGGCATAGGGCTGGCTGCCCGCGAAACCCGGGTCTTCGACCACTGCGCGCAGGGCCGAATATCCGCCCGATTGCCACCATTGCTCTTGCACCTCGGGCTGGGCGAACCACTTGATATATTCCAGTGCAGCATCCTGTTTTTTCGAGGCGGCAACGACGGAAATGCCCTGACCGCCAAGTTGCGCGAAATGCCCGGCGGGACCGGCGGGGTTGGGGAAATAACCCGATTTGCCACCGCCCACGTTCGGGTCGGCCTCGACCCCCGGCCAGATGAAGGCAAAATTCATCTGCAATGCCACCTGGCCCGATTTGTAGGCGTCGATGTTTTCGCCCATGTACCAGTTGGAAGATCCCGGCGGCGTCGCGGTGTCGTACAGTTCCTTGTAAAACTCCAGCCCGGCGATGGCGCCGGCGGAATTGACGAAACCGGGCAGGTCATAGGATTTTTCAGGATTTTCATACTCGAACCCGTAGTTGTACAGCGCGTTCATCACCCCCATCGTGATGCCTTCCGAGCCGCGCTCGGTATAGATCGCGGCGCCATAGACGGTGGTCCCGTCAATCTCGCGGCCCTGAAAGAACTGGGCGATGTCCTTCAATTCCTCAAGCGTTGCGGGAGCGCCCAGAGCGCGGCCGTATTTCTGTTTGAAGTCGGCCTGGATTTCCGGCCGCTCGAACCAATCCTTGCGATAGGTCCAGCCGACCACGTCGCCAAAGGCGGGCAACGCCCAGTAATTCGGCGTGCCCTTGGGCCATTCGGCATAGCCTGTCACCGTGGCTGGAATGAAATCGGCCATATCGATGCTTTCTGCGGCGAAGAAATCGTTCAGCTTGACGTATTGGCCGTTTTCGGCGGCGCCGCCGATCCACTGGCTGTCACCGATCATCAGGTCGCACAACTGCCCGCCGGAGTTCAGCTCGTTCAGCATCCGGTCGGCGAAATTGGGCCATGGCACAAATTCGAACCGCATGGTGTGGCCGCTTTCCTGTTCGAACGTCTTGCTGAGTTCGACCAGGGCGTTCGCCGGATCCCACGCGGCCCAGCACAGGGTCAGGTCCTCGGCATGCGCGGCCCCGGATGCCGCCGCAAGCGCAATTGCCGCAACGGAATATGTCAGTTTCTTCGTCATCAGAGACGCTCCTCCCTTGGTGTGTCTGTCCACGCGGCATTTCCGCCACGAATCGCAGAGTGCCTCCATTGGTAGATGAGGTACGCACCTCATGCCAAGCATTTTCTGAGGTGCGTACCTCATTCGGCTTGCCTTCCGAGGCAGACCGGGCAAAAAAGGGGCGGAGTTCTGGCTGTGGGGTTCTGCCGAAACATGAGACCGACGACCAAAGATCTGGCGGAAGCGGCAGGCGTCAGCCTGGCTACGGTCGACCGCGTGCTGAATGGCCGTGCGGGCGTGCGCGCCCGCACTGTCGAAACGGTAATGCAGGCGATCCAGAAGATTGGGTTCGAAAGAAATCATGTTGCTGCCACTCTGGCGCGGCGGCGTGGCTATCGCTTTGGTTTCGTGCTGCCCCGCGATGGCGACGAATATCTGCATGAGATCATCGACAAGATTCGCGAAACCGGCGAAACTGGCCGCGGTGAGATGTTGGAAATCAAGGCGCTGCGCGTCGATGACCACGACCCGCACGAAACCGCCCGGGCGCTGGGCGCGCTCCGCGCCGAGGATCTGGATGGCGTCGCGATCATGGCGCCGGAAACCCCGCCGATCCGCGATGCCATACGGCGGCTGCGCGAACGCGGCGTCCATACCGTCGCCTTTATTTCCGACCAGCAGGATGAAGACCCCCAATCCTTCGTTGGCATCGACAACCGTGCGGCGGGGCGCACCGTGGGGCATCTGATCGGCCGGTTTATCGGGCAGAGGCCGGGAACCATCGCCGTGATCACCGACACGATGCAGGCGCGCGACAGTCTGGAGCGGCGACTGGGCCTTGACGCATTCATCAACCGGACCTTTCCGCAGCTGCGGGTTTTGCCGACACTGGAAACCCATGGGGACCGGGCGCGCACCTTTGACGTCGTGCGCACGATCCTGGCCCACCACCGGGATCTGGAAGGATTTTACATCATGGGATCCGAAGCGCGGGTTCCGCTTGAGGCGCTGGCCGCGCATGGGCCACGGGCCGCGCCCGTTGCCATTGCCCATGAACGCACCCCTGCCACGGTGGCCGCGTTGCGCGCCGGGCTGCTTGATGCGGTGGTCACACAGGATCCGGGCCACCTGGTGCGCAGCGCGGTACGCATCCTGCGGGCCAAGTGTGAAAACCGCGCCATCGTCGCTTCGCAAGAACGCATTCGGATTGAGATCCTGATCGAGGAAAACCTCTGATGCACGGCCCGGATCACCCTGGGCCGCACCCGATTCATTGCGCGGCGTTCAGTGCGGTGCGAGTCTCGGCCGTGGCCAGTACATCGTGCAGTTGCTGGAACTGCGCCCGCGCCTTTTCCCGTTCGCCCAGACGCAGAAAGGCATAGCCACGCAGCATCGCGAGATCGCGCCGCAGCCCGCCTTGCGCCTCTTCCAAGGCGTTGAAGTAATCAACGGCACCTTGAAAATCACCAGCCTCGTATGCCTGCACACCCCGTTGATCGAGGATGATCACCTCGACTTCGCGGCGCTGCTGGTCGGTCAGGTCGGTGGCGGCAGCAATGCGGGCCGCATCGTCGGTCATATTGCGCTTGAGCAGGGAAAGCGCCATGCCGAACCGCGCATCTCGCCGCACCGTGCCGCCCAGCCCGGCCTCGGCTGTGGCTGAAAACAACGCCAGGGATTCAAGCGGGCGTTCAAGGTTGTAAGCGCACCAGGCCCGCTCATAGGCGATGTCCAGCGACCGGGGGCGCGCCGACCTGGCCAGACAATCGCGAAAAGCGCCCGAAGCAGCGGCACTGCGGGTCTGCCCCAGCCGCCCGTCACCGCTGCGCGGCAAGGATGCAAGGGCCGGGGGGGGCGGCACGACAGCGGCGGTGGTGGTGGGTGGGGGGGGCGCGACAACTGCGGTTGTGGACGGCGTCGGTATGGTTGCCTGCCGCGGCGCGGCGGCGGCTGTCGGTGTCTGTCTCGGGGCGGCGGCGGGGGCTGTGGCCACGCCTCTTCCGCGCCCGGCCAGCAGGCGCTTGCCCAGTGCGTCGAATGTGGCGGCGTGGTTCGGGAAACGCTGTTTGGCGATGTCGATCAGGCCGATCAGTTCGGCGTCGCTGGTCACGGTTTCGGCCTTTTCGATGGTCGACACGAGATCAGGAATCACCGTACAGGCGGTCACCACCTGGCGATAGGTGGCCAGGGCACGCGCCGGGTTGCCCGCTGCGCTGTGCAGCGCCGCGAGGTTCCAGGCGTTGTTGATCCGATCACACCGGAACAAGGCGGGGGTTTGGGCGCCGATCTTGGCGGCGGTCACCCCGTCGCGGGTGTTGATCGCACGGTCGAACGCCTCTTGCGCCTCGGCCAGTTCGATGGCGGCTGCGAGATCACCGGGCACTTGCCAGCCGGGATAACGCGCCTTGGTGCGTTGCAATGTGCGGCGCATCCCTTCGATGTCGCCGCGGGCGATCCGGGCATAGATGTCGGCGATTTCGCTGGTCGGCCCGCTTTGGGCAATCAGCAGATCGTTCAGGTCGCTCGGCGGCGCCCAGCCCACAAATTGTGTCTGAAGGCGGCGGATTTCGGCCTGGATCGCCGTCGCCTCGTTTTGCTGGATGTAGAAACGCAGGGCGCGCAGGTCTTCGGCGGTGGGCGCCGATTGCGCGGCGGCAGGGCCGGACCCGGCGATCAGGGCGGCAACACAGGTGGCAGCAAGCAGGGCAAGGATCGGTTTCATATCGGCGTACACTCCGGCGCACTGGTGATCTGGGCTACCAGCGCCATCAGGTGAAGGGTTGCGGGATAATAGGCCTGACCGATCGTGCGGAAGAACGGCATCGCCGCCCCCCTCTCACGGTCGGTGGCACAGGCAATCAGGGCAGCCACGGCGCCATATCCGACATGGCTGCTGGTCTCGACGACATCGCCCGACACGCGGTCGAACACCGTGACATGATCGCCGGTTTCCAGCCGGGCTGTGGCGTTGGCCCGACGATAGGCCTGGGATTGACGCAGCACGGCGGGGTGACTGGCGCGGTCGGACCAGATCAGGAACAGCGCCACGCGCACCGCCTCATATCCGTTGCGATCAGGACGGTCACCGGGGATGACCATGCCTCCGGGCTGCACCTTTACCCAGTCGGGCATCAGCCCGGCGCGCGCCAGATCGCCCATCAACGCCATGCCATCGGCGGCACAGATCGCCAGGTCGCGCGCCCCGGTCGCGCGCGCCAGTTCGGCCATGGCGCGGGGCATGTAATACGACGGGTTGATGACCATCGCACCGTCCGTGTCAAACCCCTGCGCCGCCGGCAGAAACAACAGCCGCCCCGAGCCGTCGGGTGCCTGGCGCACACAGGCCGCAACCAGATCGCGCGCAATGGCGATGGCCCGGTCGATCATCGTGCCGTTGCCATCGCGCAGGCCGCGCGTGACCAGCGCCCAGGCATAGAACAGATCGCCATCGCTGGCATTGTTGCGGTCGGGCACCGAGCGCGCGCTTTCGGGCAACCACCGCCAGGCCAACAGGGCATCGCGCCGGATCGCCAGGTTTGCCTCGGTCCAGGCAAAAATGGCGTCAAAGGTGGCATCGTCGCCGAACAGCGCCGCAAGGTACAGGCCATAGCCTTGGCTTTCCGAATGGCTGGCCCCGCTTTGCAACCCGTCCACGACCCGGCCATCTTCGGTCAGAAACGCCGCCTTCCAGGCGGCCCAGGGCGCGGCAAGTGGGTTTTGCGGCCCCAGGAACGGCGAATCGAACCCGGTTTCGGCAGGCTCGGTCTGGGGCAGGGCTGCCAGAGGCGCGGTTGCGGCCAGCGCGGCGGCGCTGCCGACCAGGTGGCGCAGTGCGGAGCGTCGGTTCATCTTTTCCGTCTTCCTCTGGTGGTCACGACAAAGATCAGCGCCAGAACGACCGACAAAGCGGTAAAGCCGAACAGCGCAATCCCGAAATACAGGGGTGCCCATGACGCAAAGTTTCCTGCGACCTCGCGGAAATTGCCGGTGGTCAGGGGTTCGCGCAGTTGCGGCCGGATCGACGTGTCGGCCCAGCTGCGCCAATGCGCGTCGCGGGTCAGGATCGAAACCTGGCCGCGTGGCCCGTCAGGGGCCAGCCGCGCCTCGGCCAGAGCGGGCGCCACGACCATCGGATCGGCCTCCGGGCCCAGCACCAGCCACAGATCACCCGGCGCCTGAACCGGATCGGGCGAAAACAGCACCGCCTCGGCGTGTTGCGGGCGCAGCCATTCGGCCAGATCGCCATCGCCAGGCAAGGCGATCTGGCGCAACCGCCGGGCGGCATCGCCGAACCAGAAACCGGGCGAAGGGTCTGATCCGCCAATGGGTTCATCCGGCGTTGCCGTGTCAGCCGCCGGCGGTGTCAGCAGCCGGTCGAGATCGCGCCGCGTCAGGCCCAGCCGGTCCAGCGGGATCGCGCCGGTGTCGCCCAGGCGGGCCACCGTCAGGCTGGCCGCTTCCTGCCGCTCGGTGCCGAGGATCGACCGCAGGCTTGACCCCAGGACGGCAAAGGTATCGCGCTGGGACAGGGTGAAGGCCTGTTCCGAACTAGGCGGCACGATCTGATCGGGGCGCAGCGCGCGCAGGGTTGCCGCCATTCCCGGAATCACCATCCGTGGCGAAGGCGGCACCTCAAGCGTCGAATCGCGGTCGATGGTCAGCAACGGTGCCGTGATCGGCGGACAGGGCAGGTCGGGCGGGTCGCCCGGCACGATGGCGACAAAGTTCAGCACATTCACACCCGGATGCAGCAGGCGCGCGGGAAAACCGACATCCAGCAGATCACGCTCGTCGGTCGCGCCGCGGTCCAGCGGCAGCAGCCGCACCGTGGTTTCGTTCACCTTGACCAGCATCAGCGCGCCTTCCGGCAGCCCTTCGGCAAAGCCATAGCCGAGACGCAAAAGCGCCTTCTGCGAGGCCAGCGTCAGCCAATCCTCGGGCATCTGGAACCGCACCGGCAGTTCGGCATAGCGGTTGAAGGTTTCCAACGGCTCGGCGTGCAGATTGCGCAGTGCGGTCACCACGCCGGGGGGCAGAACGGGATTGCCCTGCACCGGCGCGGGCAGAGGCAACAATCCGTCAAGATCGGGCAGGCCTTCGGCTGCATCCCCGGCCAGCACCAGCACCAGCGCCCCATCGGCGCCGCGCCGCACGTCGGCCAGGGGCGGGCCACCGTGCAGCACGGTGATACGGGCGCGCTGCGGCTGGGCAGGATCGGCGCCATAGGCGGGTTCGGGCGCCATCAGCACCGGGGCACCGTCGCGCAAGGCGGCCAGCCGGTTTGAAAAACCTGCCAGAACCTCGGCATCGGCGGGATCGGTGAGGCGCACCGGCAGACTGCCGCTCAGGGCCAGTTGCGCCCGCACGGCAAGGGCCAGGCCCGCCGCATCCAGCCCCAGTTCGCGCGCGTCAAGGCGTGCGCCGCTGCGGTTGGTGTCGATTTCGGTCCAGACGGCAAAGGTGGCGTC
>JAACVA010000289.1 GCA_009992615.1 Rhodobacterales bacterium | reverse complement strand
CCGCGTGCCTGGCCCGGCTGCGTGGCGGTGGCGCCTGTGGCGGTGGTGGATTTGCCCGACGGGCTGAGCCCGGTTCCGCCGATTCCATCCGAACACGCCCAGACTGCGGCCGTTCTGACCCGGTGCTGCCGGATCCTGATCGAGGCCGAGGCCGACCTGAACGCGCTCGACGCGAAATCCGGCGATGGCGACACCGGATCGACGCTTGCCGGGGCCGCGCGGGCGCTTGTCGGTGCACTGGACCGTTTGCCACTGGCCGATCACACCCAGCTGTTCCGCGCTATCGGCCAAGAGCTTAGCCAAACCATGGGAGGGTCGTCCGGGGTGCTGTTGGCAATCTTCTTCACCGCTGCGGGCGATGCGGCATCCGGCGGGCTGCCTTTGGTCGAATCACTGAAGGCGGGGCTGGCCCGGATGCAGATGATCGGAGGCGCACAAGCGGGCGACCGCACGATGATCGACGCCTTGCAACCCGCACTGGACGCTTTGGATCAAGGTCTTGCCCCGGCGGCGCAGGCGGCGCGCGCAGGGGCCACCCGGACTGCCAGCATGGTCAAGGCCAAGGCCGGGCGCGCGTCCTATCTGAACGCCGAACAGTTGCAGGGTCACGTCGATCCGGGCGCCGAGGCTGTCGCACGGCTGTTCGAACGTCTGAGCGTCTGAGCCCTCACAGGACAGCGCCTCCGGAGCGGGGCACTGTCTTGTCGTTCAGCCCTGAAGGAAACGCGCGACGCTGGTCACCACCGCTTCGGCCCAAACGGCCGGCAGCCAGCCGCCAAACGCGGCGGCAATGCACGGATCATTGGCCAGATCGCCGCAGAACTGCCGCTGATCCAGTCAGATCCGTGGCGTCGTGCGGGCCACCTCTGGCGCGCGCAGCAGATCGGGCCAATGAGGACCATCGGGTGCGATTTCGCTGCGGCCCTCGCGGAACCATGCACCCATCCGCGCCTACTGCGCCTCGACCAGGGTCAGCCCCAGAACTACGGCGCCCACGGTCAGCGCAGCGCGCACCGTGGGCAGGACAAACCCGATGCGGCGAAACGATCCGTCAAAGGCACCGCGCCGGGTGGTGTCGACGATGGCGGGATTCGAAAACCGCCGTTTGATCAGCACGAGGAAATCCGCAGCGCTGGTGCCCGGCACTGCGGCGACGTGAGGCGTGATCACATCCGCCTGCACCTTGCGGAAAAACCCGGCAATCAACAGATCGGCCATCTGCGTGACCAACGGCGCTTTGTCTTCGGCTGCCGGCCGTAAATCGACCATTGATTTGGTCACCTCGGCGCTGGTGCCGGCCAGATCAAGCTGGATCAAGGTGGTGAGGCAATCCTGCGCCAACAGTTTTTCACGTTCCGCCGCACCGTCCCGGCCGCACCCCGGCCTCGACAATGGCCCAGTCGAGAGCGCGTCCTTCGTCGATCAGTCAGTGAGGTGCGCCCGGTCATAGCGGGGCACGCGGATGCCTTCGGACAACTGCGCCAAGGTACAGCTTGAATTCCGGTGTATGGCGCCGCTGTATCGCCATGTTCGCCGCAGTCCTTCAGTTATCAGCAGAGCTTTACAACCGGTCTGCAATTCCCCGGCAATCTACGCGCGCCAACTCGCTGCGCGACAGGCCGGTCTCTATTTCGTGATCGGATATGGCGCATTATTTCCTTGAGCCTGTGGTTACTACAGACCCTACACCGATCCTGGCTGAGAGATGAGAGGTGAGTCGCATGAGCATTGCCGAGGACAAGACAAGTCGCACAGTCCCGGGTCGCCCGGCGCGCAAGGGCTGGTTCGCGGCAGGTGGTGTCGTGGGCGCGTTTCTTGCCACGGCCCGCTGCATCGGACCTCTGGTGCTGCTGACACTGGGGATTTCCGGCGCGTGGATCGGCACCCTCACGGCGCGGGCTTCCGGCAGATCCATTCCCGCCAGCCCAAGGTCTGCGAACCCGGGTCCTACTGCGCGCAACCGAACTCTGCCCGGATCACCAAAACCCTGATCTGGGCGTCGTTCGCCCTCGTTCTTGCGGCACTCACCATCAATTGGTGGGACCAGATTCTCTACTAACCCGAAAGGAAACTCGATGAAGAAAATCCTGGCGCTTGCTCTGTTCAGCCTGAACGCCGTCGCCCCTATTGCTGGAACCGCTGCCGCGGCGCAGTCGCTCG